>NZ_DALZCD010000019.1:0-26079 GCF_031978025.1 Erwinia sp. | reverse complement strand
ACTACCAGACTGCCGATCGTGTCCAGCCCGGTGCCGCTAATTCAACAATGGTTTTTTATGTTTATTATGAATAAAAAGTCGGGATGTATATTTTAGTTCCCATCTGACAGGTGCCGGGGAGATGAAATCCTTTTGACATCCCGGTTTCGAGGAATAAATTTTATCGAATGGGTGTAAAAAGCGTCCCGACCGGCGGAATCCTTTATGCTGACAGGTTTTAGTAAATAACCGGGGCTGGTCATTCTTTACGCCCCGAAGACCCCGCGCATAACGACATATCAACAGTAAAATCGGTAAAGGAGAAATAAATCTGCTGATTTTTCAATATTACCTTCTATTACTGTTGATTTTTCAGGCGCAGCCGGAGCAGCGTTGATGAATGATATTTATGAAAAGAGAGTGTGCGCATTAATAATGCTTATATTCCTGCATTATTTTGCCGTGGCGATCTCATCGCTACAGAAAAACTCTTCCTTAACGTTATCTGCAAGAGAAACGTCAATTTCCAACAGATTGCCGGTGTTGGCAATGCGGCCTGGAGTCGTTCTGGTCTGACCGTAAACGTTGATGGCCTGGTCTGTCCGATTATCGATCGGGGAGCCTCTTTTTAGGATGCCGGATCGGGCATTGTCTGGACAAATCGTCACCCCACCAAGGGCGGCTTGAGCAGTAGGACACACGCTTTTAATGGGGCAAATCAGCCTGGAAAGATACGCAAAGGATGCTTCCTTTTACCGTCCATTATTCGCAGACCGCGGATAGCGTAAAACGGGTCGGGCAGATTCTATGGGTTTTTTTCAATTTTCTATGAATAGCGTGCCAGCATTAACCGCTTAGTGAAGTCGTCAGTATTGGCGTAATAATCGACTGACCTGACGTTATTATCAGGCAATCTGTTTTACCGCCATCCATTAAGAGATTTATTATGCCAGGATTATTTTCTCCTTTTACCTTAAAAGACGTGACGTTACGTAACCGTATTGCTGTGCCGCCAATGTGCCAGTACAGCGCTGAAGATGGGTTGAGCAACGAATGGCACCGCGTCCATTATGCCAGCCTGGCCCGGGGAGGCGCCGGCCTCGTTATTGTAGAAGCGACGGCGGTTGCGCCAGAAGGCCGTATCACGCCGGGTTGCCTGGGCATCTGGAACGACGAGCAGGCTGAGAAACTGGCAATTATTGCCCGTGATATTAAGGCGGCAGGTGCGGTACCGGGCATTCAGATTGCCCATGCAGGCCGCAAAGCCAGCGCTAACCGTCCGTGGGAAGGCGACGATCATATTGCGAAAACCGATGCGCGTGGCTGGGAAACCCTTTCTCCTTCCGCTACGGCTTTCGGCGCTAATCTGCCGCAGGTACCGCACGAAATGACGCTGGAGGAGATTGCCCGGGTTCGCAATGATTTCGCGGTAGCGGCAAAGCGCGCGCGCGACGCGGGTTTTGAATGGCTGGAACTGCATTTCGCCCACGGCTATCTGGCACAGAGCTTCTTCTCCGTGCATGCCAACCAGCGTCAGGACCAGTATGGTGGCGATCTGGAAGGACGCAGCCGCTTCCTGCTGGAAACGCTGGCCGCCGTGCGTGAGCAGTGGCCTGATAACCTGCCGCTGACGGCGCGTTTCGGCGTAATCGAATACGATGGCCGTGACGAAGAAACCCTGGAAGAGGCAATTACGCTGACGAAAAAATTCCGTGAGAGCGGTCTGGATCTGCTCAGCGTTAGCATCGGTTTTTCCACACCGGACGCCAATATTCCATGGGGACCCGCTTTTCTGGCGCCTGTTGCCGAACGCGTACGCCATGAAGCGGAGATACCCGTTGCTTCTGCCTGGGGAATTGATGCGCCGCTGATTGCCAACGAAGCCGTTGAAAAAGGGCAGCTCGATCTGGTGATGGTGGGTAAAGCCCACCTGGCTAACCCTAACTGGGCCTATCAGGCCGCACGTGCACTGAAAAAAGAGCAGCCTTCATGGGTGCTGCCTGCACCGTATGCGCACTGGCTGGAACGCTATCGCGTTAGCGAGTAATGGACTGGCAGAAGGTCTGGTGACCTTCTGCCTTTTTATTACAGGCGTGAAGAAGACGATGCTGCATGCCACGATGGGGGATACCGCGACGCCAAAGTGCTGCTGTTAAAGCCGGAACAAAGGTTCAAAATCTCTTTATAGCAGACCAGCGACATGTCATTCATTTTTATCATACCCGGGCTGCGAACCGCATTTTGCAGCAACTCTGTCAGCCAGAATTAGGCTTAGTCAGGAATAAGTTGATAATATTTTCTGTTTCATGTTCAGCTTGTTTTCTAATGAGAATAGTCTCTTATTAGATGCGTTTTCCGGGGCAGCGAGAGGAATAATTGCGATGTTCAGCAAAGGGAGAAAGTCGCCTTTCCCCTTTATCATTTACAGCGCCATAGCGATGGCGTTACCTACGTCCGATGTTTTCCCCGTGCCACCGATATCCGGCGTTAACTGTAATTTATCTTCTTTACTCAGCACGCGTTCAATTGCCGCTACTACCGCTTCCGCCGCCTCGTCGTGGCCCAGGTGTTCGAGCATCATCGCGCCGCACCAGATTTGCCCTATTGGATTCGCGATGCCTTTTCCGGCAATGTCCGGTGCCGAACCGTGCACCGGTTCGAACAGGCTGGGAAAGGTGCGTTCAGGATTGATGTTAGCGGAAGGCGCAATCCCAATGGTACCGGTACAGGCTGGCCCTAAATCGGAGAGAATATCACCGAATAAATTGCTGGCAACCACCACATCAAACCGGTCCGGATGCAGCACAAAATGCGCCGTTAAGATATCAATATGATATTTATCCACCGTCAGATCGGGATAGTGTTGCTGCATTGCCGCTACGCGACTGTCCCACCATGGCATAGTAATGGCGATACCGTTGGACTTGGTGGCAGAAGTCAGGTGGCGGGCCGGGCGTTTTTGCGCCAGGTCAAAAGCAAATTTTAAAATGCGGTCGACACCGGTACGGGTCATTACCGTTTCCTGAATAACAATTTCCCTTTTCGTGTCGGGAAACATGACGCCTCCGACGCTGGAATATTCACCTTCGGTGTTTTCACGCACCACATAAAAGTCAATGTCACCAGGCTGACGGTCCGCCAGGGGGGATTTGATGCCGGCCAGCAATCTGACCGGGCGCAAATTAACATACTGATCAAACTGACGGCGAAACTGGATTAGGGATCCCCAAAGCGAGACGTGATCCGGCACGGTTTCAGGCCAGCCGACAGCGCCAAAGTAGATAGCGTCAAAGGGCTTCAGCAAGGAGAGCCAGTCGTCCGGCAGCATTTTTCCGTGCTGCTGATAATATTCGGCGCTGGCAAAATCAAACCAGACCCACTCCAGCTCGATACCGAACTTCTCTGCGGCGGCGCTGAGCACTTTGACGCCTTCCGGCATCACTTCTTTACCAATTCCGTCGCCCGGGATCACGGCAATGTTGTATTTTGCTACTGTCATGGCGTTTCTCCAGCAAAGTTAACTTTCCGCTCCGAGTCTATTGCAGCATTATGTTTAAATAATTAGGCTGGAATTCAATGCAATGTTAACTAAAGGTAAAGAGTTGGCGACAACCAGTGAAGACCTGCATTTTTTTATACGCGTTGCCCGGCTTTCAAGCCTGACGGAGGTGGCCCGGGAGCTGGGTTTAAGCCTGCCTGCCGTCAGTAAACGACTGACGCACCTGGAAGCAAAGCTGGGTGTACAGCTGGTCAGAAGAACCACCCGACGGCTGGAGTTGACGCCGGAAGGCATCCTGTACGCTGAGGGCGCGGAACCTATTCTCAGCCAGCTCGCACAGCTGGAAGAAGAGCTGGGCAGCGAAAGCGCTACGCTGCATGGCACCTTAAATATCAATGCTTCTTTTGGGTTTGGACGTCGCTACGTTGCGCCGCTGGTTTCACAGTTCGCCACGCAACATCCGGCTTTATCCCTTAATTTACAGCTTTCCAGTCAGCCCCTGAACTTTCTTAATGCTGGCATTGATGTGGATATTCGCGTAGGCAGCGTGCCGGACTCTCGTCTGATCGCGCGTCGTATTGCTGCGAACCGTCGTGTGATATGCGCCTCGCCGGATTATCTGGCACGTCACGGGGTACCCCGAAAGATTGAAGATTTGGCACAACATAACTGTATTGTGCTGCGCCAGCATGAATCGGATGCCGCTATATGGCGATTCAGCCAGGCGGGCGAAGAGCAGCGCCAGAAAGTGCAGGGAAGCCTGACGACCAATGATGGTGAGGTTGCCATGCGTCTGGCATTGGACGGGCACGGTCTTATCCAGCGTTCGTGGTGGGATGCGCGTGACGCTATCCTGGCCGGGAAACTGGTTCAGGTACTCACCTCATATTCGCTGCCGTCGGCGGACATTTATGCGGTTTATGCCCAGGCCAGGCAGACGCCAAAAAGGATCCGTCGTTTTACTGACTATCTGCATGAGCGCTTTGAGACATTATTTATGGGTGAGGAGGAGTAAAAGAATTTGTGCGATCCTGCGATTCCTGACAGCAAAAATAGCAGGCTTTAACCCGGTGCCCGAAGCGAATTTTGGCAACGGTTAAGGCTTGAAGAGGGGCATAGCAGGTGCCAATAAACGCCAAATTATCTTTTACGGACATTTTATGGCAGCCGCGCCGGTGGAGTAAGTGAAAGTCCATTTGTTCCGAACGTTGAGTCACGTAATAGTATGCAGCCTGCATTTTCCTTTCCACTCTTATCAGAAGATAGCAAATAGCTTTATGATTTTTTTAATAAGGTTAGTTTACTCCGAAATCATCTGAAATTTCGCCGGCCTGTTGATTTACAGATAAATGCGCAATAAGTGAGTTAAATATTATTAATTAATAGCGTCTGAGAGGATTCTTTTATTTTACAAATTTTAATTAATAGCGCGTTAGCGGTGTAGCGGTTTGCTGCTGCGTTTAATAAGCACGATTTAATTTGGTAGCAAAATACCCTGCACGTGAGCCTGGCCCGCTTCAGAATGGGTTGAAAATAAAGCCCCTGCAGCCACATACATAAAAAAGCGACAAATCACTTCAGGGCCGTTAAAAATTGGATAGGGCGACTGAACGTATACCAAAGCCCGGGCGAACGTTTGTCATCATCCGGCATGGCGAGTGAAGGATGCTACAACAAAGCTAATCCATCCCTTAGGTGACTAACGGCCCGTCATTGACGAGCTGCCGCGCGTCAGGGATTCGCTTTTGGCAACATCACGCTTAAACAGTCGTCCATACTCTGTTGAGCCCGGATTTTATCCTGTTGGCTCAGCTGATGGTAACGCTGGATTGCTCCCTGCGCCGAATGCTGATCAAACACCACTTTATCTACCGCATAAGAGGCGTTTTCATTGATGATAACGTCGCGCAATTTGTCCGGGAATCCCACCGAATCAGGCGTTTCATGCAGATCCTTAATCGCCACGCAGGCAGCGGCATAGTAGTGCGGATCCTGTTTATGAGAAGAAAAGGCCAGGTAAAGCCCAACGGCCGCGGCCAGCAAGGCCACAATAGCGATAGTTTTGCGTTTCATAGCGGTTTTTTTACTGGAATGGTGGCGGCGAGCTTACCGCCTCCCGCGCTTTTTCGCCAGGCTAACCGCTTCGCTGTTGCCGGCTGACAGAAAGAAAAGGGCTGAGGGTTTTCCATCAACCGGGTCGCCACCTCCTGTCATTTATCCCCTTATAGTGTTGAGAAAGTCGGGAAAACCGGCATTTTTCGTCTCTTATCCGGACGACCTACATTACGCAAGGAGTCAGCATGTTTCCCTCTTCTTTACCTGTCCCTCATCTTCCTGAACCTGATGCCATACCGGCTTTGCGCTGGGGGATTTTGGGACCAGGCTGGATTGCCGAGCATTTTGCTAAAGCGCTGCAGCAGGCCGGCAGGCAAAAACTGGTGGCAGTGGCAGGGCGCAACGGCGAAAAAACCCGGGCGTTTGCCGATAAATGGGCGATTCCGCAGGCCATGACTTCGCTGGATGAACTGCTGGCCGTACGGGATTTGGATGCGGTTTATATCGCCACGCCGCATAACCATCATTTCCCCGATGGCTTGAAGGCGCTACAGGCGGGCAAGCATGTGCTGATCGAAAAGCCGCTGGCGCTTAATGCAGCCGAAGGCGCGCAGCTGAAGGCGGAAGCGCGGCGGCAAAAAGTGCTCTGTATGGAAGCGATGTGGTGTGACTTTACGCCAAAATATAGCGTACTGCGTCAGCTGCTTGCTGATGGTGCGCTGGGCGAGCTGCATACGTTAATTGCCGATCACGGCGAATTTTTCACCCCCGATCACCGCATCTTTAATGCGGATCTGGCAGGCGGCACGATGCTGGATTTAGGCAGCTATCTTATCGCTTTCAGCATGATGACCGGCGGCGCGCCGACGTTTATTCAGGCCAGCGGTCAGCCGGCGAAAAGCGGCGTTAACGGGCAGGCTTCTATGCTGTTACAGCATAAAAGCGGGATGCATTCCGTACTGAACACCACATTGTTCAGCAATACGCCGGGACGAGCGGTCATTGCCGGCAGTGAAGCAACGATCGTACTGGAGGGGCAATTTTACGCACCGGGCGGTTTCGTCATGGCCGCCAGTCAGGACAACAGGATGCTACGCTGGCAGGAGCCGGATAACCGTTATGCCCAGCTTCACCATGAGGCGGATCATTTCGCCTGGTGCGTGGGGCAGGGAATAACCGATTCGCCAGTGCGCTCGCTGGATACGTCACTGCTAATGCTTACCACGATGGATGAAGTGCGCAGGCAGCTGGGGATCGTCTTTAACGAAGAAAAGTAGCCTGTCGTTTCTTGCCGAATAAAACTGTTAACATGGCGTTTTAACGTGATGAATAAGCCCGTATGAATCGCCACTACTTTTCCCGCTTTGCTGAACTGGCCGCTCTCTCCACGCCGGCCAGCGCTGATTTCGCCACGCTTAGCCTGCTGCATCAGCGCTGGCCCTCTCTTATTCCTTTTGAAAATATAGAGGTTTTACTGGGCAGGCCGGTCAGTATCGATGTGGAACAGATTGCCGAAAAGCTGCTGAGCAGAAAGCGTGGCGGCTACTGTTTTGAGCATAATCTGCTGTTCCGGCAGATCCTGGAAGAGATAGGTTTCAGCGTTACGGCACATCTCGCGCGCGTGGTATGGGGTCAAGAGAAGCCAGACGCGACGCCGCAAACGCATATGCTGTTGACCGTGGCACTGGATGGCGTGCGCTATCTGGCGGATGTAGGATTTGGCGGCGTCAGCCTGACTGCACCCTTACGGCTGGAGGAGGGCGAGCAGCAGGGCTTTTGCCTTAAGCGCTTTAGCGCGGAAGAGTGGCTGCTGTCGGTTAAAAGCGGTGGGAAATGGCGCCTGATGTACCGGTTTGCCGATTACGCCTGCGAGCAGGCAGATATTCTTGTCGCCAGCCATTTTGTTGCGACCTTTAAAACATCGTTATTTCGCCATAATCTGATGATGGCGAAAATAATTAACGGGCAACAGACTAATATGTTTAACCGGCATCTGACCCTGTACGGGGAGGAAAAGCAGGAACAGGAAGCCTCGTCGTTTGCCGCCTTTCGCACCTCTCTTCTGGCCTTTTTTACCGATGAAAATGTGCTGAGCGAGGCGGAATTACGCACGATTTACGAAAAAACCGCCTGAAAGGCTAAAGGCAAACTGACGGTCGGCCTCAGGGCTTCAGGAGACGAAAGAAGCCATCGTCCGCCTGACAAAAGCGGTCTGCAGTGGCGGCACCCCGCTGTCGGTAAGGGGGTAATTTAGTCAGGCTGGTGGGCGAAAGCCTGCTCCGCTGTAGGCGAGTCCCGATGCGTCAGCTTTCTGATGCACCAGCCCTTCATTCAATAGAAAGTCCGAAAGGCGCGTTGCTAACTCTTCAGGTGTATCGTGCGTCAGACGTCTGCTTTTTCAGGCGGGAAACGGCCCGAGGCCGATTATTTATCCAGCAGCGCCAGCAGGGCGTGGGCGACAGGCATAAAGGTCTCTGCCATCGCTTCTGCCTCTACGCAGGCATAGCCCAGGATCAGGCCGCGTCTTTTCGCTTCGCCCCTATAGTAAAGCGAAAGCGGACGAGTCCAGACGTTTTGCTGCTCCAGCGTATAAGCGAGGGCCACGTCGTCAATTTCCTGCGGCAGCGCCAGGATCAGATGCAGTCCGGCATGGCTGTCCTGACCGATAAATTCCGCGCCCAGTTCCCGACGAATCGCCTCGACCAGCGCTTCGCGCCGCTGGCTGTAAAGCTGACGCATACGACGAACGTGTGCCGCATAGTGGCCTTCGCGAATAAACTCCGCCAGCGCCAGCTGGGTCAGGCCATAACCGCCCCGGTAAAGTTCGGAATGCGCAATCTTCAAACGGCTCGTCAGCGAGTGGGGCACCACCATATAGCTGGTGCGCAGCCCCGGATAAAGCGTTTTGCTGAAGGTGCCGAGATAAATGACGTTCTCGTCCTGCGCCAGCCCCTGTAGTGCCGGAACCGGGCTTTCGCCAAAGCGAAACTCGCTGTCGTAATCGTCCTCAATGATAATGCTGCCCCAGGCCTGCGCCTGACGAAGCAGCGCCTGACGACGGGCCATGCCCATAACAGCGCCGGTCGGGTACTGATGAGAGGGCGTCACGCAAATCAGCCGTGGCGGAACGCCGTCTGTCGGCAGCGTCATGCCTTCGCCGTCAACTGTAACAGGCACCGTTTTTAATCCATTAATCTCCAGCACGCTGCGATGCCCCCAGTAGCCTGGCTCTTCTACCCACACCCGATCGCCGGGATTGCAGAGCATTTTCGCCAGCAGATCCAGTGACTGATGCGTCCCGGAAGCGATCAGGATTTGCTCTGGCGTGCATTTTACGGAGCGCGCCACGCGCAGGTAATCCGCCAGCGCATGTTGCAGCGGCGCATAGCCGCCGTGCTGCGAGTAGCTTAGCGTTTCTACCGGAAGCCGCAGGTTCAGGCGGCGCGTAATTTTATGCCAGGTTTTATGCGGGAAATGGCGCACGTCCGGTACGCCGGGCATAAAGGCCCCCCACTGACGCTGGCTGGCCCCGGCGCGGTTCAGCAGCTGTTCACCCCGTCGTGAAAGCGCGATCTTTTCGGAAGTGTCCCCGGCGGAAACGATCCGTTCCACTGCTGAAAGATCGCTTTCCGGCAGTTCTGCACTAACAAAGGTGCCGCTGCCCGCGCGGGCAGTCAGGTAGCCTTCCGACTGTAGCTGCTCGTACGCAGCCAGCACCGTATTACGCGATATGCCTAGCTCTGCTGCCAGATCGCGCGAGGCGGGCAGGCGAGTACCGGGCGCCACCATTCCTCGCTGAATGGATTGCTGTAAAGCGTCATAAAGACGCTTGCCCAGCGTACCCGCTGCCGCCTGCCCAAGCTGGCAGGCAACCAGATCACCGACGAGTGTGCGCAAAGTGGCTCCCTAAAATAGTCAAAACTGGCTCTGGATAATAGCACCCCATCAGCGCTAAAACTCAAGGTAATTCAGAGACAACCCGCCTTCCCGTCACGAGGAATAAAACATGAACGAGGCTATCCGTCAGCGCCGTCTGGACGCCACACCGCGCGGTGTAGGCGTAATGTGTGATTTTCTGGTTGAGCAGGCTGAAAACGCCACGCTTATTGATACGCAGGGGCGTGAATATATCGACTTCGCGGCAGGGATTGCCGTATTAAATACCGGCCATCGCCATCCAAAAGTGATTGCCGCCGTACAGCAGCAGCTGACCCGCTTCACCCATACGGCTTTCCAGGTTATCCCTTACGAAAATTACATTTCGCTGGCGGAGCGCCTGAACGACCTGGCACCGGTGGCGGGCAAAGCGAAAACCACTTTTTTCACTACCGGCGCAGAGGCTGTTGAAAACGCGGTGAAAATCGCCCGCGCCGCGACCGGGCGTCCTGGCGTCATTACCTTTACCGGCGCTTTTCACGGCCGCACCATGATGACGATGGCGCTGACCGGCAAGGTGGCGCCTTATAAAACAGGGTTCGGGCCTTTCCCCGGTTCGGTATTCCATGCCCGTTATCCCAACGAGCTGCACGGTGTAAGCGTGGAAGATGCGCTTAAAAGCCTGGACGATATCTTTCATTGCGATATCGCACCGCAGGAAGTCGCCGCCATTCTCTTTGAGCCGATTCAGGGCGAGGGGGGATTTAACGTTGCGCCGCCGGAGTTTGTCAGCGCACTGCGCCGCCTGTGCGACGAGCACGGCATTCTGCTGGTAGCAGATGAAATCCAGACGGGCTTTGCGCGTACCGGCAAAGTATTTGCCAGCGAATATTACCCGGATGCGAAGCCGGACCTGCTCACCATGGCAAAAAGCCTGGGTGGGGGGTTCCCGATTTCCGGCGTGGTCGGCCGTGCCGAAGTGATGGACGCGCCGGGGCCAGGCGGGCTGGGTGGTACCTATGCCGGTAATCCGGTTGCGGTGGCAGCGGCCCACGCGGTGCTGGATATTATTGAGGAAGAACAGTTGTGCCTTCGTGCCGAACGGCTGGGTGCTGCCCTCAGTGAAGCTCTTCAGGCAACGCAGCATCCTGCCATTGCGCAGGTACGCGGTCGGGGGTCGATGATTGCGGTAGAGTTCAATAATCCTGCCACCGGCGCACCGGACAGCGCTATCGCCCGCGATATTCAGCAACGTGCGCTGGCGCAGAACCTGATCCTGCTGACCTGCGGCGTGCACGGTAATGTGATCCGCTTCCTTTATCCGCTGACTATCCCGGACGAGCAGTTCAGCCGCTCGTTGAATATTCTGACCTCAATCCTGAAAGCGTAATGCTTCTCCGGCTGCGTTATGCAGCCGGAGAGAGGTTTGCTGGCCCTTCATCTGGCTGCCGCGATGCGGCTATCAATCCGCTTATTTTCCGGCGGCTTCCGATCGCAGCTTGTTAAACTGCGGCGGCGGCTGGCGGAAGCGGCGCGTCAGCCACGTCAGATACAGCAAGCCGAGTACCGCCCAAATCAATCCCATCGTTAGCGATGTTGCCTCCAGATTGATCCACAATATCGCGACCGTAGCGGCGCCCACCATCGGCAGCACCAGATAATGCAGCTTCTCTTTCCAGCTGCGACTGCGGCCTTCCCGGCGATAAAAATGGTTAAATACGGCAAGATTAACAAAGGTAAAGGCCACCAGCGCGCCGAAGTTAATCAGCGCTGTCGCCGTTACCAGATCAAAATACTGGGCGGAAAGCGCCACGATGCCGACCATTATTACGTTAAGCGCTGGCGTGCGCCATTTTGGGTGCACGTAGCCGAATACCTTTGACGGAAAAACGTTGTCCCGGCCCATCACGTAAAGTAAACGGGAAACGCTGGCATGAGACGCCAGGCCGGAAGCAAGCGTGTTGATAAAGGTGGTACAGAGGAAAACAGACTGAAACAGCTTGCCGCCCACGTAAAGCGCGATCTCTGGCAGCGCCGCATCGGGATGGGTAAAGCGGCTGATATCAGGGAAAAAGAGCTGCATAAAGAACGAGGCGGCAACAAAAATCAGCCCGCCGTAGAGTGCGGTCAGAAAGATAGCTCGCGGAATGGTTTTTCCGGCGTTGTGCGTCTCTTCAGACAGTGTAGTGACGGCATCAAAACCTAGAAAAGAAAAACAGACGATGGTCGCGCCGGTCATAATCGGTAGCAGATGCGCATTTTGACTAATAAAAGGCTGTAACGACCAGACCGTGCCGACCCCTTCACCGCGGTACAGCCCGTGGATGACCAGAAAAATAAACACGCTGATAATAGCCACCTGAACCAGCACAAACAGCGTATTGAAGTTGGCTACCAGGCTGACGCTTTTCAGGTTGGCGGCGGTCATGATCGCCACGAATCCCACTACCCATATCCAGGGTGGTACGGACGGAAACAGGACGGAAAGATAAATTTTTGCCAGCAGCACATTTATCATCGGCAGGAACAGGTAATCCAGCAGCGATGACCAGCCCACCATAAAGCCGACGTGAGGATTGATCGCCTTCTGCGCATAGGTGTACGCAGAGCCAGCTTCGGGAAACTGACGTACCAGCTTGCCATAGCTGACGGCGGTAAATAATACGCCGGCCAGCGCCAGCAGATAGGAGGCAGGGACGTGGCCGTGACTGATGCCGGAAACAATGCCGAAAGTGTCGAACACCGTCATCGGAGTCAGGTAAGCCAGGCCCATCATGACAATCTGCCAGAGCTTCAACGACTTTCTTAGTCCCGGTTTCGCCGGGCTTTCTTCGGAAATATCAGCCATTAATAATCCCCTTGCGGTGGGGCGGGAAGAGGCCAACAGCGGGCGTGGCGGTAGACGGGGCGGGCAGATATGCCATTTCCAAACCTCATGAGGTAAGGCGTGCCGCCGCCCGGGCTTCCTTTGGCGGCGGTCGGATCAAACCGGCAAAACCGGCAGGTCGCGCGCCCGATTCCTGACGGGACACGCACGGGTAAGGCTTTTCCTGAGGCCAGTCACCATCAGGCATTTTTCAGCATCCAGTCAATTTCCGTATCTGTGATCAACCGCTCAAACTGAGCCAGCTCGTTGCTCTTACAGGCGTGCCAGACATGGCTGAAGCGCTCACCCAGATGGCGACAAAGCGCCTCGTGCTGGGCAAATTCCCACAGGGCGTCGCTCTGGCGAATAGGGAAAGGCAGGCCGTCCTGCTCCAGGCCATTTCCCTCAACCTTCGGCGGCAGTGGCAAATCGTTATCCAGGCCGTAGAGGATGCCGGCAAAAATGGCCGCCATGACCAGATAAGGATTCGCATCCGCACCCGCAACCCGGTATTCCACACGATGATTATCACGATCGCCACACGGAATGCGCAAGGCAACGGTGCGGTTATTGTGCCCCCATGAGGCCTGTGTTGGCACGTACATACCGGCCTGAAAGCGGCGATAGGAGTTGATGTTGGGCGCCAGCAGAGCCATTGAAGCAGGCATCAACGCTATCATTCCGGCCAGTGAGCGTTGCAGAAGGGAGGAATCTTTGCCGCGTCGATCGGCCATGACGTTCTCACCTTTGTCATTCAGCATACTGATATGAATATGCATCCCGCTTCCGGCGTACTCCTCGTAAGGCTTGGCCATAAAGGTGGCGTGCATATGGTGCTTTTCTGCCACCAACCGGATCAGACGCTTCAGCGCCAGCGCATGGTCGCACGCTTCCAGCGCGTGGCGGGTATGGTGCAGATTGACCTCGAACTGGCCGGGAGAGGCCTCCGCCAGCGCCCCGTCTGCCGGGATCTTTTGCAGCCTTGCCAGCTCGTCTATATCGTTTAAAACAGCGGCAAAATGGTTGAGGTTATCCACAGAGTAGACCTGGCTTTGCATATTGCGATCCTGAGTGCCGGGCGCGCAGGGCGGCTGTAAATAGCCTTCGGCATCGCGCTGCCGGTCCAGTAAATAGAACTCCAGCTCTACCGCTACCACGGGGTGCAGACCACGCTGCTGCAGCTGCTGCCACAGGCGGTTCAGTACATTTCGCGGCTCAACGTCAAAGGGAGCGCCATCTTCGTCCAGCATCGTCAACAGCAGCTGGCCGATAGTCTGCGGATCGGCAGCCGAGGGCGTCAGCGTACCGAGGATGGGCACACAGATACGGTCAGGTTCGCCGGACGTCTGGCCCAGTCCTGCCGCTTCTACCACGTTGCCCAAAATATCCATTGCGAACACGGAGGCGGGAAAATAACAGCCTTTTTCCAGCTTACGTAGCGCCGCTACCGGGAGACGTTTTCCGCGGAAACAGCCGTTCAGGTCAGTCAACATGACGTCGACATAATGCGTTTCCGGATAGCGCGTCAGATAAGTTTCCACTTCTCTGACAAAGGCGCTGCCCCGTCTTTCTTCCGGCTGTCTGGTTTCCACTGCTGCAAGATTAGTTTCCATGATTCACCGCTGTTGGCTTTGTGTGGGATGACAGGAACGTGCATGTTGTTAAATATAATGCACACAAAAAGAATCTGGACGGAAACAAATTGTTTGTCAAATGTTGCATTTGATTTAAAAAAGGGTTATCAAAATACAAAGCAGCGGAAATAGTGTGCATTTATGGTAATTTAAGACGCTTTTGTAAACAGTCAGCCCGCCACAAGAGGTGAAGCATGGTCGATATATTTTACAGGCCGATTATCGGGGTGGTGATGTGCAGCAACCCCGTCAAAGGCCAGCAGAGTCATACCTTGCAAAATAAGTACCTGGATGCGGTTTTGGATGCGGGCGGTTTACCTGTCGCCTTGCCGCACGCGCTGGCAGAGCCGGAACTGCTGGCAGGAGTGATGCCGCTGCTTGATGGCGTGTTGCTGCCGGGCAGCCCCAGTAATATGCAGCCGCACCATTATGGTGAAAACGGCGATGAGCCTGACGCCGATCCCGGGCGAGATCTTCTGAGCATTGCGCTGATTGCGCAGGTGCTCGAAAGGCGCATTCCCCTTTTTGCCATTTGTCGCGGTTTGCAGGAGCTGGTGGTCGCCACGGGGGGAACCCTTTACCGTCGCCTCTGCGATCACCCGCAGTTTCTTGAACATCGTGAGGATCCGGATTTGCCGATAGATCAGCAATATGCGCCTTCCCACGAGATCAAAATCCAGCCGGGCGGATTAATTTCGCAATTGATACCCGAAAGCAAAACATTCTGGGTAAACTCGCTGCACGGGCAGGGCGCAAAAACCCTCGGCCCGACGCTTCGCGTGGAGGCGTATTCGCAGGACGGGTTGCCAGAAGCCGTCAGCGTACGCGACCATCCTTACGCACTGGGCGTACAGTGGCATCCGGAATGGAAAAGCAGCGAATATGCGCTGTCACGCCTGCTACTTGAAGGCTTTATCACGGCATGTCAGCAGCATCACGCTGAAAAGCAGCAGCTCTGACTCACATTGAAGGAATTGCGTTTATGAACAATGACGGCCTGGCACCAGGCAAGCGTTTGGCCGGGATCCGCCAGCAACAGGGGCTGTCACAGCGTCGGGTTGCCGAACTGTCTGGATTAACACACAGCGCCATCAGCACGATTGAGCAGGACAAGGTCAGCCCGGCCATCAGTACGCTGCAAAAGCTGTTAAAGGTATACGGGCTGTCACTGTCTGAATTTTTTGCGGAGCCGGAAACACGGGAGCCTCAGGTCGTGATTAACCCTGACGAGCTGATTGAGATCGGCAGTCAGGGCGTCTCCATGAGGCTTATCCATAATGGCGCGCCGAACCGCACGCTGGCCATGATGATTGAAACTTATCAGCCCGGCACGACCACAGGAGAGCGAATCAAGCATCAGGGGGAAGAGATAGGCACCTTACTGGAAGGGGAAGTCGTGCTGAAATTTAATGGCCAGAGTTATCATCTGGTGGCGCAGCAGAGCTACGCTATCAACACCGGCATTCCGCACAGCTTCAGCAATACGTCGGCAAAAATTTGCCGGATTATCAGCGCCCATACGCCTACCACCTTCTGACGTTTTCTCGCTGGCCTGTCCCTAAAGCGGCTCCGCCTTTGTGAACCACAATAACGGCACCCGTGCCTTTGGCCGACATACAGTACGGCAAAAGGCGCGACGCACGCCGGGAACATTCACCAAACCGACATCCGTCTGGATCTCTCTGGAGCCGTATCATGACTGAACATACACAAAGCTACTATGCCGCCAGCGCCAACGCCTACACGCCTTTTTCACCGTTGGAAGAGGCGATCTCATGCGACGTCTGCATTATTGGGGCAGGCTATACCGGGCTTTCATCGGCGCTGCATCTGGCGGAAAACGGCTATCAGGTTGTGGTGCTTGAAGCGGCAAAAGTGGGCTTTGGTGCCAGCGGGCGCAACGGCGGTCAGGTCGTTAACTCTTACAGCCGTGACGTGGATGTGATTGAAAAAAGCTACGGTAAAGAGGCCGCCAGCATGCTGGGCAGCATGATGTTTGAAGGCGGCGAGATTATTCGCGAACGTATTAAACGTTACTCAATTGCCTGCGATTACCGGCCAGGCGGGCTTTTTGTGGCGCTGAACGCCCGCCAGTTCGCCACGCTGGAAGAGCAGAAGCAGAACTGGGAGCGTTACGGCAACGACCAACTGGAGCTGTTGGACGCCAATCGGATCCGGCAGGAGGTGAACAGCGATCGTTATGTTGGCGCGCTGCTGGACAAGCGTGGCGGCCATATCCACCCGTTAAATCTGGCAATTGGCGAAGCGCAGGCGATAGTGCTGAACGGCGGTCGGATTTTCGAGCAGTCGCCGGTGGTGACTATCCAGCACGGCAGCCCGGCCGTAGTGAAAACGGCGAAAGGGGAGGTAACGGCACGCTATGTGATCGTGGCGGGGAACGCCTATCTTGGCAACCAGCTGGAACCGTCGTTGTCGAAGCACAGTATGCCGTGCGGTACGCAGGTACTGACGACAGAACCGCTCGGAGCCGAGCGTGCGGCATCGCTGATCGCGTCTGATTACTGTGTGGAAGACTGTAACTATCTGCTGGACTATTTCCGACTGACGGCCGATCACCGCCTGCTTTACGGCGGCGGCGTGGTCTATGGCGCAAGGGATCCTGAGGATATCGATCGGCTGATTGTGCCAAAGCTGCTAAAAACTTTTCCGCAGCTGAAAGGCGTCAAAATCGACTACCGCTGGACGGGTAATTTTCTGCTTACGCTCTCGCGGATGCCGCAGTTTGGCCGTCTGGAAAACAACATTTACTACATGCAGGGCGACAGCGGGCACGGCGTCACCTGTACCCATCTGGCTGGTCGGCTGATTTCGGAAGTGCTGCGCGGTGACGCCGAGCGTTTTGACGCTTTTGCCCGACTACCGCACTACCCGTTCCCGGGCGGCCGCAATATGCGTATTCCGCTAACGGCGATGGGGGCAGCTTATTACAGTATCCGGGACCGGCTGGGCGTGTAGGTAAGCAGGCACGGACGTGCCTGTTTTATCCAGGGTAATAAACAGGAACAGGCGGAGCTGTTCCTGACGAACATTACTGACGGACGAGGCGGCCAGTGGTGGGAAGCGTTTCAAAATCGCTTCTGAAAGGGTTAATATCCAGGCCGCCCCGGCGGGTATAACGGCCGAACACGCTCAGCTTTTCCGGACGGCAATAGTGTTTGATATCGGTAAAGATGCGCTCAATGCACTGCTCGTGGAACTCATTGTGCATCCTGAACGAAATAAGATAGCGCAGCAGTTTTTCCCGATCGATTTGCGGGCCTTCGTAACGAATGACCACGCTGCCCCAATCGGGCTGGTTGGTTACCAGACAGTTAGACTTAAGCAGATTTGAGGAAAGCGTTTCGGTAACCGGAGCGCCGGCTGCCGCGTCCTGAAGATGCTGCGGAGAAAAATCGTAATTTTCAACGGCGATATCAATATGGTCGATGCACTCGCCGGGCTGGGCGGCGGCAAAAGCGGCATAGCCCTGTAAGTCAGGATAGAGTTTGACCTTCACGCTGCCGTCTGCCGCCTGCGAGAGATCGGTTTCCAGCGTGGCGGCGACCTCTTCTGGCGTAGCAAAGCGGGTCTGGTTAAAGCTGTTAAGGTAAAGCTTAAAAGATTTTGACTCAATCAGATGCTGGCTGGTGGCCGGGATCCAGAATTCGGCGATAGCCACCACGGGCTTGCCTTTAGCGTTAAGCCACGAAAGCTCAAAACCGGTCCACATGTCGAAGCCGGAAAAGGGCAAATCCGCCGACGTCAGGCCAATTTCCTGGCGGCCGCGCAAGCGCGGTAACGCCTCCAGCAGCTCGGGCGCGTAATGTTGAACATAACCGGTACTTTTGCCCAATAGGGTAATTTCTTCTGTTTTCATATTCCTTCCTCTACGCGATGGATCTGTTTTTCTTTGTTGATATAGCGCCTGAACAGTTCACGGGTCGCGTAAATAGGGCCGACGCCCAGCAGCGCGTAGCCCAGTTTGATAATGAACTGCGAAATAATCATGGTTTTAATCGTCGCCACGCTAAGCACGTTATGAAAAGCCAGCGTACAAAAAATCACGCTATCGAGGGCCGAAGCGATCACATTGCTGGTCAACACGCGAACAAACAGAAAACGCGAGTTGGTCAGCTCTTTTATTTTGCACAGGATCAGCGAATTAATATTTTCCGACACAAGGTAGGCGGCGGAAGAGGCGAACAGTACGGAAACAATGCTGTCGACAAAAGTAGAGTAGGAGATATTCAGCTCCCACTCTTTCAGCCCGGGTAAAAGACTGGTCAGCCACAGACCCGCGACAAAAAGTGTATTAGCGATAAATGAAATCAATATCGTCCTTCTCGCCATTCTCAGACCGTAAAACTCATTGATGATATCGACCAAAATAAAAGAGAGCGGATAAAAGAAGATGGCGGGCGGCACAACAAAATTAACCACAGGGATCAGAACCGGCTTTACGCCGCTTACGGTGCTGAGCGTATAAATTACCGTCAGCGCAATACTGATGATGAGATAGGCATACCAGGAACGTTCATGCCTGTCGCCGATGTCGTATGACGTTACGGTGCTGCTGTCACCGTAAAGGCGGCGGTAAAGGGATTTCAGTTCATGGCGATTAAAATCCTCCGCGATCTCGCTGCTTTCCAGTTCAGGCAGACCGATGCTGATGTGCTTGCCGGTTGCCAGTACCATCACGTTGGCCGTAATCACATCCGAGCGAGTAAAGCCCAACAGCTTATACTTCTTGTTTTGTTCCATGCAGAACGGTCCTTAGGGTTATTGAATTCTTTCTTCGATAATGGCGCCCAGCAGGGAAGCATTCTCAGCACCAGAAATCGCCTCACTGCCACCTTTTCCGACAAACAACGCGTGGCCCGGGGAGGAAAACAGCGCCAGCTGTTTTTCCTGTGGTGGCGTATGGCGTTTGATAATAAGGACGTCACCTGGGAAAAACAGGTTACCCAGATTCTTTTCAACCTGTAGCGCCACCGTGTTGGCGACCTCGCCGAAAAACCAGGTGACGGGATAGTGTGCGATCAGCTGACCTACTCTTTTATCCACACAGCGCAAAAAAGCCGATTGAGGAATAACGGGCACGGCAGCAGGGTTTTTATCGCCGTCGGGCGACAGCGTGTTTTCGATCATTTCGAAAGAGCGCAGATCGTGATTTTCAATAATGTCGCACGATACGCCAAAGAAATCGGCAATGCGCGTGATGGTAGAGCGCTGTACGTTATTAACCTTGCCATCCAGTATTTTATACAGCGTGGCGCGCGTAACGCCGGTCCGGTTGGCGAAAGAGACTTTTGTCTCGCCCCGGCTTTTGATGATGTAATCTATGTTATTGATTATATTTGTTTTTCTTTGCAGGGCTGAGGTTTTCATGATAAGCGTCCGGTTGCCGTCATGCGCCGCATTTTATAAGTAAAATTAATGTTATTCAATGAGGGCAAGAGCAACAGTAGACAGGTCAGACCTGATTTTGTCTGTTTTACTGTAGATGTGTTTTTACTTTAATTGTTAAAAATCAAATGATTATCCATAATCTTGCGTTTTTGTATCCATTTTTGCAGCAGGTTTGTCTCTTTTTTTGTTGACTTATTACAGGCAGTAAGATTAAGTTATCTGTATAAAGCACCACATAATAATACTGTCTCCAGTCTTCTTGCCAGCGCCAGGGAATCTATTTGTAAACCTGATGGGTAGCCATCAGGTTTACTGCTTTATTCAGTAAATTTAAAGAGGCAGCTATCACTTACTTTTAGTCTTCCTTTTTCTTCGGACGTATTAACGCTGCCCTCAAAAAAGACGATACTTTATTGGTAAGATGTCAATATTATCTGCAGCAGCCCTTCGTAAAACCTGCATTATTAGCTCCCTCAATGAAACAGTTAACCGCCCCTGCCTTAAGAGAATTTTTTCTTATTTTGCAGATCGTATAGCGTGTTCTCCATAAAAACGTGGCTGGTAAAGCCGCCGGAGATAAAAGCCGTTTTGCGCAATCAATCCGCTAGCGGTAATAACGGGTCAAAAAACCCTATTCGTTCCGGCGGCCCTTAAAAAGGCCCGGCCACGCCTCAAGGGAAAAGCTATTTATGCAGTGATAAACCCTTTATGACTTTATCAACGGCTTTTCTGGGACCCCGGATCCCCAGCCCTATCCGATCCAAATTATCTGCATCTGCGGCAAGAAACACCTCGCGGTTAGCCTCGTCATGGCCGGTAGAAAACATGGCATAAATGTAGGGAGCGATCGTCACTTCTCTTTCAAGTGCTTTGCGATAAACGGCCTGCAGTTTCTCAATATCCGCCTCAAAAATCAGCATAGGCTGGCCGGACATATTACCGTAAGCGCGACCCCATGAATCGATGTAGGGCTTATCCAAAATTTCAGGTGCCGCCGAGGCAATGCCCGTCGCCAGAGATGTTGCCACGTTAAAGCGCTGGCAGACGGGCAAGTCATCCCGCACGATGTAGGCAACTTAGTAGATAGATTTATACAATCGGGATGAAATCCACGCCGGGGCGTGGATTTTACCTTATGAAAAACAGAACGACTTAGCTGTCTTATTTTATCTGTGACTTAAGCTCGTCCATTTTCACTATGAGCGGAGTCTTCCTGGCTTCCTGCACAGATATATATTTATGGCATGATTTAATTTGACCTGATACCATTTCCTTGCTCATTTCTAATGAGTGAATAGCTTCTTGTTTAGAGTTAATACGCTGCTCAATATCCTGTTTGGCAGAAAGACGGTTCTCAAGCTTAACCTGACCAATATTACTTTTATATTCATTCTTGAGTTGCGATATTTGTCTTTGCAGATCCTTGATGTTTTTTGGCGCTTCATCGACGTTCTGCACCAGTTTTTGCCACTGCTTACCCTCATGGTTGGGCACTTTAATGGGATCAGAAAATTGGCGGCGGCCTTCTTTTAAATCGTAACCGAAGTGCTTGATGGCATATTTATCACTGCCCAGATGTTCACGCCAGCTGATAGTGCCAAGGCCCATATCGCGATTATCATAAATTGCGCCGCTCTCAGCTTTAATCAGATCCTGCTCGGCACCGCTTACACCTTTGTTCCTTGCAAAATCGAGTAAAGCCGCACGGCTATTTTCCTGCACGGCAATTTTCTTATTTAATGTACTGATTTCGGCATTTTTTTGGGCCTCGAGTTTACTGATTTTTGCTTCAGTATCTTTTAAGCGCCTGGCATCTTTGGCCGCAAAGTCTTCCGGGGGGGTGTTCTTTAGCGCATCGGCCAGAGGTTTAATCTCATTATGCAGTTTTTTAATCTGCACATCGGCATTGATAATTTTTTCCTGAAGTTTGGCGATCTCATTTTTTTCCTGAGAAACATTTCTTGAAATGAGTTGGAGATCATCAGCAAGGTTTTTAATCTCACCGTTTACTTTGGCATTGTGAGCATTTATTTCATTTTTGTGAATGTCCTGCACGACCGGGGCAAGCTTCTGTTGAATGTTTTTAAGCTTCTCTTCTTTCTTATCGTGCATTTTGGAATTCTGCGATTCAAGCTTGTCAAATAACTTACTGAAAGTATTTTTTAACGCCGCAGGGTCTTTTGGACATGATTCCATTTTTGTCATTAGCAGCTGGCCGACCTCAACTTTATCGCATTTATTGAGGATTCTGTTCAGCGTGTTGATATCGCTTTTATGAATGCGTTTGTCACTGTCGTTAAGTAAGCTTTTATAGGATGAAATAAAGCTATTTTGGTCACGTACGCTTAATGAATTAGACATGATTTATTTCCGAGTTTCAATTAAATAGATAATGTAACAATGTGCTAAATCGTATAGTTCCCTCCAGAGAATTTCTTCTAAAAAACGCTTTTTCGCTTGAGGCATTTTTTGATAGAGCGTCTTATCAGTGAGTGTTATATTTCTGCCTGCAAGAAAAAAGAGTGTATAAAGAGTGTGTTAAGTATTACCTTCTCATAATATGTATTCATATTGTTAGTTATTATTCAGGAAAAGTTAATATTTATGTGACGTGAAGGCATTAATTTCAGTGGCGACAGGCACGTCATTTTCCAGTGTTTATTATAAGGATGAAATGCTAAAAATATTTTCCTAAAAATAAAAATGAGTGATTTGTTTTGGCTATTGACCAGTACACACCGATCGTTGAAAACAATTTCACATGTTGCGATTTGAATGGTACTTTATTATTGCGCTCATAGTAAATTTGCATCGAAATTAATTCTGATGTGTGCATCATGGAAGACATTATTCCCCGTTGGTTTGTTAGAATAAAATTATAAATAAGTTGGATTCTTGTCATCTGAGAATTTGCCAGATGATATTTAAGATCGTGTATTGAGATATTAACTTATGCGTTTTTCTGAAAGCACCTTCATTCATAAAGCTAAAAACCAAAGAGGTTTGAAATGAAAAAATGCTTAGTAAGTGCAGGGAAAATTTACTTTCTTAATTTTACATTTAATCCAAAATATAGAACACTGCAACAAAACGATTCCATTTTACAATTAAGGAAAAAACAGTCAGATGTGCTTGCATTACTTTGCGAAAAATACCCTGAGCCGGTTTCTCAGGCTGAATTTCTTGCTGAAGTATGGGGGGGAAGTTATGTAACTTCGCAAAGTATTGCACAGATAATCCGTTCTTTAAGAGTAAGCCTGGGGGATGATGCGAAGAGTATTATTGTCACTATTCCAAAGCTAGGGTATCAACTCACGGTCGAGCCCTGCTGGGAAGAGCCTGAAACAGAACCCAATAAACCTGGCTTTGAGTCTTCTTTTCCTGAAAAAATCGAAGTAGATAACGCTTCCTTTTCAACCCAGTCGATGATTAACGTCATTCCCTTGAGTGCTAATTCTATGTCGGTCATCCCTTATTCTGCTCCCAGAGGCGTGCCTGACAGAAAGAAATTTTCACCACAGACGTTATTTTTAAGTGCGATAGCTGTGCTTTTTTTTAGTCTTATTTTTGTTGCCATAACGGCAAAAAGTAACCCGATAGATTTTATTAAAAATTATAATGCTATTGGCCAGATGCCCTTAGCTAACCTCACCCCGCCGGTAGGCAATAATTTTTTGTACTGTTGCAACACGTCTGAAGAGGCAATCTGCCACCCTAAGGCGAATATGTTAAGCACTCACTGCGTCACGCTGCAACATATACGTCAAAATAATTAATAATGTTAGATGTTATTTCTTAGAATTTATTAATAGACAAAAATTAAACAGCGTAATGAACTTTTTTATTATTTTTTAGTAGATTGCCTGTTGAAGCTTATCGACTTTGCGGCCTCGTCATACTGATGCCAAAACGCAAGCAAGATGCTTGCGTTATTGATCTTATTCACGAACAGTGGACACGTGACCAGGTGAGTAAACTCTCAATCAGAGGTGACTCATGACAAAATCAGCATCAACCAGAAAAATTAGGGCCATGTCCACATTACGCGGATAGGATCATATTTCTTACGCCTCATTTATCGACAGACAAAATGCTCGCGGATGCCTTCTTGTCTGGCCACTTCTATTTTATCAATGACCGCCGTTTGATGTGCAATCAGGGAAATGATTTTTTTGACATATCTGTCATGATGCACGGGTGTCTTAGAATGATAGTTACCGATTCCATCCCACGTATAACCATAGCGCTCAATACTTTGCTTAAGCACCCAGACACCTGAAAAAACATTAGCGCAGCTATTCTCTCGCAACAAAGCTTCATCAAGGCCCAGGGACTTTAGGGCCTTAAAATGCACAGTATTAATTTGCATAATGCCAACATCAACGGTGCTATTTGTATTGCGATTCATAGCCTGCTGACAGTTTCTGGACTCTTGCCAAATAATAGCCTTAATCAGCAGGGGGTTAATCTGGAAGCACTGCGCGGCTTCGACAACGCAATCTACCTTTTGTGCTGTAGCAAAAGGGGAGAACAAAAGAGATAAGGTTAAAGCTACGGGCGTAAATGATTTTATTTTCATGATTTGTATGCCCGGCACTGTGCCGGGATTAATAGCAGAGAAGGTTATAACCACGGTTCGCTGTCGGTCTCGGTAAAGCTTTCATACATCATATTATTAAAAAGCATATTCAAGCTGAGCAGCTGCAAAGTGCGCTTGTCCAGCACCTTGTTCGCATAATCTTTGTACTCATCAGTATTGCGCAAATGGGCATCAGAGTAGAGCAGCGCTTCGTTCAATTGATACATAAATATTTTCTTACCGGGGGAAAGTGCCCGCATTTGATCCATCATATCACTCAGCTTGTTGTCGGGCTTATTTTGCTGGAAATAGTGGAGCACTTTATCGTTAAAGCTCTCATGCGACGATTCACCGTCTTTAACGTCTTTAACGTCTTTAACGTCTTTAACGTCTTTAACGTACGGCGAGGAAGAGGCAATACTGTCGATGCTACTCATTGTTTTCATCCTTATCTGAGTTAATAGTTTCTGAAGGCATCCGGTGGCTCATGGCGATGAGTTTCCCTGCCAGATTGCGAAGCATGTCGGGCATCAGGTTGTTGATAGTTTCATTAAAACCGGCGGTCTTTTCATCCGCCTGCTGTAGCCACTTATGGCAAAGCGTTTCACTAGGAAAACGCACCGCATCCATGTCATTTTGCACGGTGATGTGATTATCATCGGTATACAGATAGTTCGAGATATCTGCGTCGTCCGGCAGTTTTACCGCCCGGGGAATAATGATGCGCAGCGCTTTCTGATGCCCACACTGCTCCTGAAGGTGATGGATAATGCGCTCAACGATCATCGGATCGTGTAGAGACTGGTTGAGCGCTGTGGCGATCTGCTGGCGAAATATCTCCTGCCGCTTTTGCTGCTGGCGCTGATACTCGTCAAGGAGCGTCACCAGCTGCGAGAAAAATAGCTCAAAACCGGTCTGGAACGCTTGCCGCTCACAGCTTTCACGCAGCCTGACCGTCTGTAACTCATATTCGGCATGAATTTCACTGCAGCGATTTAGGGTACGTTCCAGCGCCATGGCCATCCGCTGATGGCGGGTTCGCTCAGAAGACTTAATCACCGCGAGGCGATGCAGGTCTTCGGGTAACTCATCAAGAGTAATGGTGCGCATAGGTGAAGGCCATTCGTAGCAAATTAATGTGGTTTAGCGTTTTAGGGGCCGCGAATTGCGCAAGCACCATGCCGGAAGGGAAGTGCAGCATCAGACGCTGTCGCAGCGCGGAAGGTAACCCTGGGAACTGCCCCAGAAGGAACGTTGCGCCGCAGGAAGCGGTATCAAACGGGATATCGCTTTCATCAAGAATTACCTCGTGAAGCAGCGGCAAAGAGATAAAGGCCAGCAGACGCGGGTCAGACATCAGCACAGCGCCCATTTCAGGCAGTCTGTTCCGCTGCAGATAGCCACCAATCAAATGTGCGGCAAGGGGGATCAGATGCCAGTGCGAAAGTAATAGCGAACACGTGGCTTCGTCGGGCTGCCAGTGTGCGGGTAGTCCAGAGAGTTTGCCGCGCCTCAGCAACCAGAAATTAAGTAGCCTGTCTTCCCGGATTTCACTCGCCTGAAATATCAACGGCAGGTGGCTGCGATGCGTGTAGCTTGCAGGGGCGTATAAAATGGACATTATGCGCGGATCGCCGACTCTCATGGTTTTGCGGCCTCGTCTTCAATCAGGTCGGCAGCGTTATCCTGTGATGAGGGCGGTCGGCGGCTAAGCTTATAGAGCATGAAGCCTACCGTGCCGGCTGCGCACAAAGTCATAGCGGAAAAGAGGATAATCCACAGTGCAGGGATGCTGGCGGGTACTCTGGTCGGCGCAACGTACTGGATAACCGGGGCGGGAAACAGAACCACCGAAATATTCTCGTAGCGCACGTCATCGAAACTATTTTTGATTAACGTTTTGATCTGCGAGATAAACAAATTATCGTCAATCTCGCCTTTATAGGAAATAAGCACGCCGACGTGACCGGTGGCTTTTTTTCCGCTCGTATCGTTATTAAAGGGGGGATAGCTGACGTGAACGCGCGCATTAACGACCTGAGCTATCAGGCGCAGCGATTGCTCAAGCCGCTGCTCCTGTAATGAGAGTACGCGAGCCTGCTCGGCGTTGGGTGAAGCAACCAGAGAGCTTTCCGGAAAAGCCTGCCCTATCTGAACGTCAGCGGCCCACGGCAGCTGATAC
>NZ_DALZCD010000018.1:0-26135 GCF_031978025.1 Erwinia sp. | reverse complement strand
TCACGCTTAGCGAGAAGCTGGAGCACAATAATGATCTTGAGCGCTGTGGCGGTTTCGCTTATCTGGCGGAACTCTCTAAAAATACCCCCTCAGCTGCCAATATTATGGGCTATGCCGCTGTCATGGTGGAGAAAAGCCGTTTACGGGAGTTGCTTGTTGTTGGCAATGCCATTCTGGCCGACGTGCATCACCATCGCCTTAGCGCGCTAGAGGTTGCAGAGCATGCTGAAAATGCCCTTTTCAAACTGAGTGAACAGGACATTATTCAGAGTGCGAAAGAGATCGATGTGACGGAAGCGCTTGACTTACTGCTTAGTAAACTTGAATCCGCCACGGCATCAGACAATTTTATAACCGGCACTCCGACAGGTATGGCAGCGCTGGATTATATGTCCTGTGGGCTTCAGCCTGGGGATCTGATTTTGCTGGCAGCCAGGCCATCAATGGGCAAAACCTCTATGGCGCTGAGCTGGTGCATTGGCGCATTGCTGGGACGGCCGCAAAAAAGCGTTTTTATCTTTAGTATTGAAATGCCTACCGAACAGCTGATGATGCGGCTGCTTTCCATGCGTAGCCGGGTTGAGCTTAGTCGTCTGCGCAGCGGCGATCTTGGAGATACTGAATGGAATCTCATTAGTAAGGGAGCTTACGAACTGGCCGAATGGCGCAATCGACTTATCATCGATGATAACAGCGCCCAAACCCCGGCAACGCTCCGTACCCGTGCGCGCCGTTACATCCGTAAGTACGGGCAGCCTTCACTCATCATGATCGATTATCTGCAACTGGTACGTTGTCCTGGAATGGAGAATCGCACGCAGGAAATCGCCGAAATTTCACGTTCTCTTAAGGCTCTTGGCAAAGAACTCGGCTGCCCGGTACTCGCGCTTTCCCAGCTTAATCGTCAGGTCGAACAACGCGCTGATAAACGCCCTAATAATGGGGATCTGCGTGATTCCGGCGCGCTTGAGCAGGACGCTGACCTGATTAGCTTTATCTACAGGGACGAGGTTTACAACGCAGACACTAATTATCCAGGGCAGGCAGAGATCATCATCAGTAAACAGCGCCAGGGGCCAACCGGTACCCTGAAAGTGCAGTTTGATGGAAAATACACGCTGTTTTCTGAATACCCGGAAGGCGGTTATGACCTCGGATATGATTACAGGAAACAGTCCCGATGAATAAAACCTTTCCTGAGAGTTCAACTGCTGGCGTAGAAAGCACTCTTACGCGGTTGTTTACGCTTGATCAGTTACGTCCTAACCCTGACGACCCGCGCAAAACGCGTAATCCGCGCTTTGACTATATAAAGGAGTCAATCAGGGCTCGCGGGCTTGCCTCCGTGCCGATTGTTACTCGCGACCCACGCCTTCCTGAAGGGATATGGACGTTCAGTGACGGGGGTAATACCCGATATGCAATTCTTAAAGAGCTCTGGGAGGAAACGGGCGAAAACCGGTTCAATGAAATTTTATGCGCCATTAAACCTTGGCCTGGTAGGCTAAATTGCTTGGTTGGCCATCTGGCCGAAAACGAAGGACGCGGGTCGCTAACGTTTATCGATAAAGCGTTTGGCGTGCAGAATGTGCGAAAAATTCATGAGGAAACGGTTGGCCGAAAAGCAACCTTACGCGAGCTTTCAGCTATTCTGGCGAAGGAAGGTTTGCCCGTTCACTATTCCACAATAAGTCGGATGGAAGATACTCTGAAGCATCTTTTTCCCTGGATGCCGACATTGCTAACATCCGGATTCAAACGAGAAAGTATTAACCAGCTTCTGTCGCTCAGGCAAAGTGCCGAAAAAGTCTGGGACAACTGCTGCCTTAATAAAGGCATTGAGCCTGTTAAAACCTTCGCAGACGTGTATGGCGGGTGCTGCCAGAAATTCGACGAGCCTGAAAGCTGGTCTCAGGATATGTTCCTTGACGAGCTAATTGGCGATCTGACTGATGCACTGCCAGATGATGAAATGGACTATGACCGCTGGCTACTGGAGCTTCGGGACGCCAGAAAACCAATGTTGCACTCTGAGGATCATGAGCAGGATGCCTCTCCTCAGCCCCAAATATCAGTCATGCCTCTTGTCGGCGCTAACGATGAGGCCGCGATTCATAAGGCAGGAACAGAGATTGAACTAATCGCTGCTGATACGCCGCGAAATAACGAACTGCACATTGCAGAAGAAAAGGCACCCTCTGGCCCCTCTGATTTACTTGATGATATTCAAATTGAGTCATCTCCGGTTATACATACAGAAGTCGCTTCATCAGAGTTTGAAACACATACAGCAACTGATGGACAATCCCCTCAGCCTGCTGAATTTACTGAAAACAACGGGGCAGGTGCTTCTTTCTGGCAAATAAATGCCCTTCAGGACGATATCGAACATCTGCAAAGTATGGCCTATCGACTGTGCTGGGATATCAGCGAAGCGTTGGGCTGTGCTGAAGATTTCGAGCCGGCGAGCGAAGATGAAAACGCGCCCGGTTATCGTTTGGCCTCTGCAGAAAATTCACATCCGGCTGCACTGCTTCTGGCTGCGCTCGCTGGTACCGGTGCTGGTACCGTGAATATGGAGCTTGCTGTAAATCTGCTGATCGGGACATCAGAATCTCATCCTCCTCTACTTAATGACGATATGACCCTGACGTTATTTCGCCTGGTTAGGGTGCTTCGTCGCCTCCGCGAACTGCAGCGACAGGCCGCTGCTCCAATTTATGCCTTAACAACTGAAGGGTTGCACAATGAATACTAATCTATCCCGCGCTGCTAATGGTTTCCTGCTCGATCTCGTTATGGAGCTTAAAAATGGTTTCATTCGTCGCTGCGATAAAATGGGGTTGACCGGTGAAGAGATCGCCGCACTCAAGGATATGACTATCGAGGATATTCACTACATCTGTAACAGTGAGGTTTCTGTACTGTCGTTTCAGATAAACCATGAAAACCTCAGCCGGCTGCTGAATCAAGCGCGGACAGAGCAGACCCGACTTAAACGGCTCGATCGCGCCTTGGCTCTGGGTGGCTCTATTGCGTTGCTGTCCCACTTCTTTGGCCTGCCAAGCAGCGAGGTTGCTACCCGCCGCCGCATTGCCGGCATAAAAGTTCGTGCAGGTCGCGGAACGGTCATATCTGACGATGAGAGCGCCCGGCTCTGGTCGATTTGGGATAACAGCGGCAAGACGGTTTCCTGCGACACGGAAGAAGGTCTTGAAATCATGTTGCTTGCAGCTGAGGAAATGAATATTCCGCTGACCGCCGTCTGGAATACGATCCGTAAATGGGAAAGTGAAAGGCTGACCGCTTCGAGTCGAAGAATGGCATAAGAGCCTGCCCGCGGCTTGAGGCAGAGCGGGCATGAACATTCACTGTAATAAGCTGAGGAGATTCATCGTGAAACTAAATGAAATTATCCCGGGCCTGAAAGCGCCGGCTACGGCTCCATCCGCCATTTGTAAAAAGGCCGCCAGAGCGGTACACAGCTTCTATAAGGGAGAACGTAACTTTAAGCGCCTCCATGAAAATCGGACTGGTTATTACAAAATAGATGTTGGTCCGTTCTGGCGCTTACTCAGCAGGGATCAAGGCCAGACCTGGATAATGATGAATCATGAAAGATACAACACTGCGATTCGTAACTGAATGCGAGAGAGATTGCTTAGCGGTACGCTTTCAGGCATAGCGCTAAGTGTTTTTTATAACCACGATCCGCATAAGGGAGAGTAATGAAGCTTCCGGATGACAGCCTGATTAGCCTCGCTGTCAAAAAAATGAATGACCGCCTGCAGGCGCGTGAGTTGGGAGAGCAAAGTAACTTTGCGCGCGGCGGACTGCTGTTCATGGGTAACGTGCATGACGCACTTCCCCGACGATTGTTGCTGGATACCCGGCTATCTCCTCTCGATAAAATGGCCTGGATAATTATTCGCCTGCACGCCCAGCATAATGACGGGGCGGTATTTCCTTCTTATGACGATCTGCAGCTTCAGCTGGCAACACCGGGCAAAGGTAAAGCCTCCAGAGAGACTATCAGCCGGGTATTGCTTATGCTGCGCATTACCGGCTGGCTGAGCCTGTGTAAGCGCGTCCGTGACGATAAGGGACGCATAAGGGGAAACATTTATGCGCAGCATGACGAACCGCTGACGTTCGCCGATGCCGAGTTACTTGATCCTCGCTGGCTTCAGACAGTAGCGGAGGCGTGCTTTAGCAGCAATAAGACAATAAGCCAGACGGCAAAAGCCATCATTAACGATGTTTGCCTTGATCCCGCCATGCGTCATCACCGAAGCCACCTGGCCGTTATAGAAGGGCGCCTGGGTGCAGCGCAAAATCCCTCCGATATGAAAAATCGTATGCAGGTAATGAATCTGGGTTCGGAATCCGAACCCAGTGAAAAGAGCCATAAAATGTCACCTGATTCGGATTCCGAACCGGGGGAAAAAGCCCCTGAAAACAACAGAGTTCGGGAACCGAACAGTTACGTACGTATTGTTAATAACAATACTAATAATACATACGTACAGCAGGCATCTGTTCTGCCTGAGAAGTTTGCCTGCCTGCTGAGTGAGCAGGACCGCAAGATGCTGAGCGCACAGCTTCAGGCGCTTAAGACAGAGCAGGCACTGCTGGTTTTGCAAAACCTCGCCAGGGCCATGAAAGAAGGCTCTCTTCAGAATCCGGTGGGATGGATGTTGACCGTGCTCAAGAAAGCCCGGAAGGGCGAGCTTTACCAGCCGCAGAGGGAATCCATTGCTAAACCTGTACCCGCCCGACCTGAGTACCGGCCAGTCCAGTCCGAACGGCCTTTGCGCCGGCCGGTCACAAATGACGCCCGCGTGCGGGACATCATTCAGCGTGTGCGATCTCACATTCATTCTGACCGATCTGACAATGACTAAGTCAGCTTTCGGGTGGGGGTGTAAAGCGCTCAGTGTTGTGCGCTGCAGCAAAGTACAAAAAGCAAGCAGTGTTGCAGCCTGCAACAAAGTACGAAACGTAAGCAGCATTACGATCCGCAATTCCTGTTTCTGCGGAAATTTTCTATTTCTGAAAACTGATTTTGAATTGTTCATTCGCTCCTCAGGAATGAGGATGCCCCTTCAGCATAATCGATGCCTTTGCCTATCAGGAGACAGCTATGGCCGAACAAACCACGCCTCAGGCCGCACCACGCCGCTCGGGAGCCCTGCAGTCATCACTTTCCATCGACCTGCATTCGCATTACGCCATTCGCCTGTGGGAAGGCCGGCGCCGGGATGAAATACCCAAGCAGGGTAAAAAAAGACCGGAAATTATCGGCATGCCGCAGGCTATCGCCCGCGCAGGTTTGGCCGGGCGTGATTCTGCAGCTGGCAATCCTTATGCCGATCAGGTTCTCGTACGTCTTGAGGATGCACTGAAAGCCGCTACCGCCCGGGTACGTGAAACCGTTGAAAAGGTTGAGCGCGTCCTTTCGGCTATCCCGGCAGGTATCAACCTGTCTGACGTCTCATCCGTTGAGCCCCTGAATCTGGATGTCTTCAGCCGATCGCCTCTTGGCTACCGCTGCGTGTGGCTCCTGGTGCACTTTGATCAGCTGGCCCTCAAGGTTTTCCAGGCATTCCATTACGGTCTGATTTCCCTGTCGGAACGTGATCAGTACCTTAACGTGGGGGGTCACGCTGTGCGTCAGGTCTACGGCGTCATTCAGGGATACAAAACCGTGCCGGTGACCTATGACGATATCCGCAATAACACCGCCCGGGGCATCGCCGCTGCTGAAAAGCTTGGCAAAATTGATCCGGCCATCCTTTCCGGTGAAAAGCGATCCTCTTTTTCCCCACTTCTGACAAACCCTGCTGAGAATGTCTGACATGAAAAACATACTGATTACCGGCGCCGTCTGCGCACTTCTTACCGGCTGTGCCGGCACCGACCTGGCCGCTATAAACAAGAACATCAGCGATACCGCCTTCAGCGTTAGTAAAACCTTGCGTGGTGGTAGCGAAGATTCAGGCAATGGCATGCCTGTAATGACAAAAGCTTCAACAGGGGCAACAGAAAGTGCTAACCGCGAGTTCAGCCTGCCGGTTGACATCGATACCGCCGCTGCCCGTCTCAAGCGACATTACGGCTATGTCACCCCTGATGAGATCGCACATATTCGCAATAAAGACCGTAACAGCCGCTGGGCCGCCGCTGCGATAGAAGACAGCCATCCAGTGTGGGAAGCCGTGCGGGGCAGTTCTTACCGAATGGGCAGTGATGTGGGTGACAACGATCATATGGAGATTGAGCTGGAAAAAAACGGGGCCGGCACGCGCGCTTATGTCACATACCGGTCGCCGTCGGCATCGCACCTGACCGGCAGCGCATTTGAAAAGCTGATGACGGAAGTTAAGCAGGTCGCATCAGGCAAGGTCCGTTAATCCGGGAGGTCAGCTGTGCAGCTTTATCTTTGTGAAAAACCGTCACAGGCAAAGGATATCGCCAGAGTGCTGGGCATCAGCCAGCGCGGGCAGGGATATATCTCAGGCGAGAACGTCACCGTCACCTGGGCGGTGGGGCATCTGCTGGAAACGGCCACGCCCGAGGCTTACGGTGAACAGTTCGGGCGGCCATGGCGGGCAAACGTGCTGCCGGTGATCCCCGAAACCTGGCATATGGTGGTTAAGAAAGAAACAGCCGATCAGTTTGCCGTGATTAAAAAGCTGCTGAAAAAAGCCCGCGAGGTAGTGATCGCCACCGACGCAGATCGTGAAGGCGAAGTGATTGCCCGGGAACTGATGACGTACTGCGGCTACCGTGGCGCTATTCGCCGCCTGTGGCTGTCCGCACTGGACGAGGGCAGCATTCGTCAGGCGCTACAGAACATGCTGCCCGGCGAGAAAACCGAAAAACTGTATCAGGCGGGCGTCGGCCGTTCGCAGGCCGACTGGCTTATCGGGATGAATCTGACGCGCCTGTACACCCTGAAGGCGGGCGAGGCCGGCCATGCGGAGATGTTTTCTGTGGGGCGGGTACAGACGCCGACACTCGCTATAGTGGTCAACCGCGACAATGAGATTGCGAACTTCACTCCTAAACCCTGGTGGCAGGTCAAAGCACACCTGGAAAAAGACGGCGTGACGTTTCATGCCGAGTGGGTCGGCGCAGAACAATACTGCGATGAGGAAAAGCGCTGCATCAATCAGCCAATTGCCCAGGCCGTTTTGCAGCTCTGCCAGAAAACCGGATCGGCTAACGTTTTGACCGCGGAGAAGAAGCGGGAAAAAACGCCCGCGCCACTGTGCTTCGATCTCGGCACGCTGCAGCAGGTATGCTCCCGAAAGTGGGGTATGGGGGCAAGCCAGGTGCTGACCATCGCGCAGGCGCTTTATGAAACACACAAGGCGACAACCTATCCGCGTACCGACTGCGGCTACCTGCCGCTGTCCATGCGGGACGAGGTGGCGGACGTTCTCCGGGCCGTTCAGGCATCCGATCCTTCGGTTGCCCCCGCGCTGTCACGCCTGGATAGAGCCTTTATGTCCCGGGTGTGGAACGATAAAAAAATCACTGCGCACCACGCCATCATTCCCACGCGCCAGGCATTTGACCTGGCGCGCCTCAGCGCCGACGAGCTGAAGGTTTACCAGCTCATTCGTCAGCACTATCTGGCGCAGTTTCTGCCGCTGCAGGAGTCTGACGTCACCGAGGCAACGTTTAATCTGGGCAACCAGCTGTTCCGGACGCGCGGTCGCGTTATCGTGGCGCCGGGCTGGAAAGCGCTGTTCGGCAGCCAGCAGGACGATGAGGAGGCGGAAGCCGAGGAGGACGCGCCGGCCAGCCTGCCGCCCCTCGATAAGGGCGACGCGTGCCGCGTGACGGGCGGTGCCGTAAAGGACAACATCACGAAAGCGCCCGCGCACATGACCGAGGGCACGCTTATTGCGGCCATGAAAAACGCGGCCACCCTGGTCAGCGATCCCCAGCTCAAAAAGGTGTTGCGGGAAAACGCCGGGCTGGGTACGGAGGCCACGCGCAGCGGCGTGCTGGAAACGCTTTTCAAGCGCCGATACCTGGAGAAAAAAGGGAAACACATTCACTCTACGCAGATGGCCCGCGAGCTTATCGCCGCGCTGCCGGAGACGCTGACCAGTCCTGGCATGACCGCTCTCTGGGAGCAGGCGCTGGACGATATAGCGCAGGGGAAATCGGATCTGCACAGCTTTATGCAAAAACAGGCGCAGTGGACGCGTCACCTGATTGAAAAGGGGCGCGCGCAGCCGTTTCACGTTACGGTGCCGGTCGGGCCAGACTGTCCGCTCTGCGGCAAGGCGATGCGTCAGCGAACGGGTAAAGAGGGCACGTTCTGGGGCTGCGTTCAGTACCCGGAATGCAAGGGGATCGTTGGTGAGGCCAATCGCAAAACAAAACGCCGGGCCGCCGGGAAGCGCAGGAGCAGCGGGCCAAAAGCCCCGGGCGTTTTACAGGTGGACGGTTGACATTGCGGGCGCACGGCCTAAAAATAAAAGGGCTTATCCGTCGTCCCTGACGACCACCAATGATTCATCAGCCTGAGAGAATCGCCTTCGGGTGGCTGAACAGAAAGCTCCTGTAGCCTGAAAGGGAGCACACATTGTGTGGTACATCTGCGCACCTTTGGAAGCAGATATCGTCAACATACGGCACCTACTGCCTGACGACTAGGGTTTATTTAACTAACCAGACAGTCAGACTCACCTGAATCTGACTCCCCGACGGGAAGACTTCTCCCGTCCGGGCCGAAGTTTTCTCCGTCGATTTTTTTTGACCCCCGGAGATAACATCATGTCTGTAAATAACGCGCAGTCCGCTACCACCACGTCCGCCGCCAGCCGCAACGATTACTTTAACCTGACCATAAAAGGCCTGGGTTACCTGAGTAACGTCCGGCAGGTTAACGCGCAGTCCGGCACCTTCATCAGTTGCGTGATCAACGCGCTGTCAGGCCCGAGCGACAGCCCTTCCTACGTTCGTTTTGACGTGACGGTTGCCGGCAAAGAAGCTAGCAGCCTTATTAACCGCTGCCAGAAGGCGGTTGATGAGGACAAGAAGGTGCTGATCGGGTTTGCCCTGAGCAATCCATCAACCGACATTTTTCAGCTGAAAAACGGTGAGCACGCCGGCGAAAGCCGCGTCAGCCTGAAGGCCCGACTAATTAAGGTTGACTGGATTAAAATCGGTCAGGACATGGTCTACAAAGCGGAACGCAGCGATGCGCCGCCAGCACAGAGTGGCTCAGAGCAGGCGCTGTCCTACGCTGACAACTCCTTCTGATTTTACCTTCCCAAATCTGCCCTTTCACGGGCAGTTTTACGGCGTTTGCAGGGTTTTGACTGCCGCTGTAATCTCCACCATAATCCCATAAAGGTTACTGACGATGCCTGTCATACTTCGGCTGAACGGTTTTCGGTTCTTTTTCTACTCCAACGAAGGCAATCCGCGTGAGCCCGCACATATCCACGTTTCAAAAGCCGGCGTTAAAGCTAAGTTCTGGCTTGAACCCGTGGTGGCGCTGGCTAAAAATGACGGATGTGACTCACGGACGTTGAAAGAGCTGAGCATACTGGTGAAGCTACACAAAACAACATTCCTGGAGGCCTGGAATGACTATTTCAGCTAGAGACGTCCGGTTCGATGACTCCACCATGTGGGTTAAACTCACGGACGATCGCACGCTTGGTATACCGCTGTCCTGGTTTCCGCGCCTGCTTCGCGCCACGCCCGAGCAGCGCAACGACTATGAACTTTCTCCCGGAGGCATACACTGGGACGCCCTGGATGAAGATATCTCCGTCGAAGGGCTAATACAGGGGCGCGGTGATATGACGCACCCTCCTCATCAGGTCGCCTGACGCGCCCTGCCTGAACGCTGACTCCGGTCGGCGTTTTTTTTTGGATCCGGAAAAAGAGTTGTTCGTGGAAGCCCGCTGAAGAGTTCCGCACAGTGATGCCTGTTCTGTCACCTACAGGAATCTTCAGATGAAACTACACGCCCTCGCTGCCGTTCTGCCCTTCGTGCTGCTGACGGGATGCGCCACGCCGCCCCAGAAGCTGCAGGAGCGGGCGCCCGCCCAGCCGACGCCGTCGGTCAGCGTCTCCCGCAACGTCCAGACCCCAGCCGACGATCCCTACGGGCGGGCGCCGGAGGTGGTGCGCTACGACCGTTACCTGCTGGTCAGCACCGACCCGCAGGCAGCCCAGCAGGATCCGCTTTCCCAGATTATCGACATCCGCATTCCCCCGTCCGTACAGCCCACGGTCGCCGACGCCATGCGCTATGCCCTGAAGCAGTCCGGTTACTCGCTCTGTCAGACCGGCCCGGCCAACGGCGTGCTATACCGGCAGCCGCTGCCGGCGGTGCAGTATCAGCTCGGCCCGATGCGTCTGCGCACCGCGCTACAGGTAATGGCCGGCGCGGCCTGGCAGCTTGAGGTGGACGACGTGCAGCGCGTGGTGTGCCACAGCCTGCGCGCCGGTTATCAGCTTCCGGCAACCCAGCTGTCGCCGCGCACCGCTACACTGCCTGAGGCGTCCGGCAATACCATTGCCCCGCCGGTGATTCAGGGCCAGCCCGTACGCGGAGGGTTTCTGACAAAATGAGCAATCCCGCCCTTGATGAAGACGATTTCGCCGGTGAAGCGCAGCAGAAGCCACGCAAAGGCGCGGCGATTCTGCGCCAGCTGCCGCTTTATGGCGGCGTCGCGTTGGCGATGGCCGTGGCCGGCCTGATTTTTATTTCCCTTAAAAGTGTGAGCACGCTCGATCAGCGTCTCGGCCACGTCGAAAAACAGCAAAACGTGGTGTATTCGCAGGCCCTGACCCAGTCCGACCTTACCCCTCTGCAGGACAGCCTGAAGGCGTACGGCGGAGATCTGAAACGGCAGCAGCAGCAGATCGCCGCACTGCAGGCCGCGCTGAAGGAGGATCGGAGCGGCCCGGCGCTTGTCGCCCTGCAGCAGGCCGTCGGCGATCTCAGCGCCGCCCGGCAGAGCATGCAGGCGCAGCTTTCTGGGCTTGACGCGCAGCTGAACGCGCTGCAGGACACGTCGAAAAAGGCGCCTGAGGCCAACACCCCGCTCGCCGTAAAAAAGCCGGCGCCCGCTAAGCCACATCGTGCCGCCCTGAAAGTGGCGCGCCGCGCGCCGTTTGTGCTGACCGGCGTGGAAAAGCGGGGCACCACGTCCTTTGCCGCCGTAGCCCCGCAGGGCTTCAGCGACCTGTCGCAGATCCGCCTTATCGGCGAAGGCCAGTCCGTGCAGGGCTGGACGCTGATCGGCGCCGGATACGGACAGGCGCAGTTTCGGGTAAACGGGCATGTAACCACCGTTAACGTTCACTAACGGAGTCGAAATGAAGATAAAAGCACTGATACTGTTGTTACTTACTTGCGGCGGCACCGCGTACGCGAGTGTCCAGACCACTGACAGCCAAGGCCAGGCTATGGACGCGCAACACAACGGTCAAAGCGCGGTTCAGGATCTGCAGCAGCAGGCGGGGCAGTGGGGGCTGAACCAGCAGGACTATCAGCGCTATCAGCAGCTGATGAACGGCCCCCGGGGCACACAGTCACCCGGCCTCGATCCACTCTCCACGCTCGGCATCGAGGCGCGCAGCGCCGAAGAGCGACGTCAGTACGCCGAGAAGTGGGTGAAGCAGGAGTTTGCCCGCACGCAGAAAGAAATGGAATTTCAGCGCGAGGTGAACAGCGCCTGGCAGCGGCTGTACCCCAACACGCTGGCGGTTAACATGGGTAACGCCGCCGGCATCGCCCACGACACCGGCGGACGACTGGCGCTGTTCGTGAAGTCTGCCGGATGCACGCAGTGTGACGCGCGACTGTCCGCCGTGCTGGCGGACGACCGTCCGGTCGATATCTATCTGGTTGACAGCCAGGGCGACGACGACGCGCTGCGCAGTTGGGCCAAAGCACATCACATCCCGCTGGACAGGGTACGCAGCCGTGAGATCACGCTTAATCACGACGGCGGCCGCTGGATGCGGTTCGGCAACGGCATGATGCCCGTGGTGCTGCAGCAAGGGGAAAACGGATGGCAACTCGCAGCATACTGACCGGCGCGGCCCTACTGCTGCTGGCGTCGGCAAACTGCTGGTCATCCGGCTTGCAGACCGTACCCGACGGCTATACAAAGGTGGCGCTCCAGCACGGCGTGCCACCGGAGGCGCTGTATTCGGTTGCCCTGCAGGAATCCTCCCGCACGCTGCCTCGGGGCGTACGTCCCTGGCCCTGGACGCTGAACGTGGCGGGCAAGGGGTATCGCTACAAAACCCGGCTTGAGGCCTGGCAGGCGCTGCAGGTGTTCATGAAAACCCATTCCCTGAAGCGCATTGACGTGGGCATTGCGCAGGTCAACCTTGGCTGGAACGGCGGTCACTTCACGTCCACCTGGGAAGCGCTGGATCCGTACACCAACCTCAACGCCGCCGCCGTTATCCTGCGCGAATGTTGGGACCGTAAGCCCGGCAGCTGGCTGGACGCCGCCGGCTGCTATCACCATCCCGCCGGCGGACAGGCCGCCGCGCGCTACCGCTCCTTTATCAGAACAAAGCTTGCCACGCTGCAGTCGCCGCCTTCGCAGCCGGCCCCCGTAGATAACAGCCCGGCGTCGGCTCCCGTGCAGCTGGCGGACAATGCCGCTATGCCCGCTGCTACTTCCAACACCGGATTCGTCTGGATTGAACCCAGGAGCCCGAGACCATGAAAAACGTCCGCTTCCTTGCTATGTCCTTTATCCTGCTGTCGCTCTCGTCCCATGCGGAGCTGAACGTGCTGGCCGACCTCGGAGGGCAGAGCACGCAGGCCATCTTTGACGCGGTTAACCGGCAGGACTCGCCGGCACCCGCCTCCGCGCCGCCCGCCCAGGGCGAAGCGGCCATGCTGCCCGTTACCACGCCGGAAATGTCGCCGGGCGCGGTCAGCCCGCGCAACCTGCAGCTGCCCGGCATCGGCGCGCTGTTCATCATCGGGGACGATGACGTGTCCCGGTCCTGGCTGCGACACAACGCGCAGCGCCTGTTGGCGAGAGCCGCCGTGGGGCTGGTCGTCAACGTGGACAGCCAGGACGCTCTTGACGGGCTGCGTGACCTGGCGCCCGGCATGACCCTTGCTCCGGCCTCCGGTTCGGATCTGGCGCGCCGCCTGCAGCTGACGCATTACCCCGTACTTATCACCGACGGCGGGCTTACCCAGGAGCCCGCGCCATGATGGGCTCGCCCCAAACCATTGCCCTGCTGTTGTCGGTCAATCCGCTGCTGGCCGCGGGGCTTGTCGTCTTGCTTGTCGTCGTTGCATGGCTTTTTCGCCGGCAGACGGCCACCGCCCGTCGGCATCGTCGTTATCGAGCCACTGCCGCACGCGTCCATCAGCGCCTGCGCGAACTGAACGGCGACGGCCAGCGGATGAGCTACCTGCGCAAAATTAATCCCTACGTTTTTGAGGAGCTGCTGCTGCTGTCTTTTGAGCGACAGGGACTGAGGGTCGAGCGCAACGCGTCCTACAGCGGCGACGGCGGCCTGGACGGGAGGGTGTTTATCAACGGTGAATGCTGGCTGATACAGGCCAAGCGCTACAGCCGGGCCATTTCTCCCGGACACGTCCGGGATTTTGATGCACTGCTCTCCCGTGCCGGCCAGCGCGGATTTTTTATCCATACCGGCAGAACCGGGCAGATGAGCCGGGCCGTCTGCCGTACCTCTTCCCGGCTGAAGATCATCAGCGGGCAAAACCTGCTGAGGCTGCTGTCCGGCATTTCACTGAAGGAATTGAAGGAATGGTCCCATGAGTAACCGGTACGTTATAGAAGCGCTGCTGCGCCCGGCCGTTGAGCTGAATACGGCCGCCGTGGCGGGCACCGCTGCCGTGGTGTGCGTCACCGCGCCCTGGGCGGTCGCCCTTGCTCCCTCCGTCAGCTACGTTACGGCGGGGGGCTTTGCCGTGCTGTCCATCGTGCGGGCCCGTCAGGGCATGCAGGTGATCCGTTACCGGCGTAACCTGCGCCGGCTGCCGCGCTATGTGATGACCTCTCGGCAGATCCCGCTGAGTAAGCGACGGCTGTTTATCGGCAGGGGATTTCGCTGGACGCAGACACATACCCAGCGCCTGCGCGACACGCTGCGCCCCGAGGTCGCCCACTATCTGCAGCCGTCCAGGCTGTACCAGCTGGCGCGCCGCGCCGAGGAGGCCACGGAAAAGCGGCTGCCCGCACTGAGCAAACTGCTGAACGCCGATTCCGTTCTGAATCCGGTCCGCCCGCTGCCGCCCGTCGGCGGCAACCCGGCCATACACGGCATCGAACCCAACGAAATCGACGTCACGCTTGATTTACGCGAGCGCGTGGGGCACACGGTGGTCTACGGCACGACACGCGTGGGAAAAACCCGGCTGGCCGAGCTGCTGATTACCCAGGATATCCGTCGCGGCGACACGACGATCGTATTTGATCCGAAGGGAGACGCCGACCTGCTGAAGCGCGTATGGGCGGAGGCGCACCGCGCCGGTCGCGGCGACGAGCTGACCATCTTCCACCTCGGATGGCCCGATATATCGGCACGCTATAACGCCGTGGGGCGGTTCGGGCGCGTCTCCGAGGTAGCGTCACGCGTGGCCGGGCAGCTGAGCGGCGAAGGCAACAGCGCGGCATTCCGGGAATTTGCCTGGCGGTTCGTGAACATCGTGGCGCGGGCGCTGGTTGCCTTGGGCGAACGGCCCGACTACACGCTGATCACGCGCTACGTAAACAACATCGCGGACCTGTACATGCGCTATGCGGTGAAGGTCATTACGGACAAACTTCCCGAACTGAACAAGCAGATCGAAAACAACCTCAAACTCTTCGGTGAGAATGACGTACCCCGCAACATGCAGGGTCAGGCTGACGCCGTGCGCATCTGGGCCTATGAGGTGGCGCTGAGCTCCGAACAGGGGCAGCAGCTGTATGACCCGATACTCGACGGCCTGCGCTCCGCCGTGCGCTACGACCGGACCTACTTCGACAAGATAGTGGCGTCTCTTCTGCCCCTGCTGGAGAAGCTGACCACGGGCAAGACCGCCGAGCTGTTGTCGCCTGACTACCTCAACATGGACGACCCGCGTCCGATTTTTGACTGGGAGCAGGTGATCCGTAAGAAAGGCGTGGTGTACATCGGCCTTGACGCACTCAGCGACAGCGAGGTGGGCAGCGCGGTGGGCAACAGCATGTTTGCCGATCTGGTGAGCGTGGCCGGCCACATTTACAAGCACGGCATCAACGCGGGCCTGCCGGGGGCAGACGACCGTAAAAACCCTATTAACCTTCACTGTGATGAGTTCAACGAGCTGATGGGCGATGAGTTCATTCCCCTGATTAACAAGGGCGGCGGCGCAGGGATGCAGGTCACGGCCTACACGCAGACGTCCTCTGATATTGAGGCGCGTATCGGCAGCCCGGCCAACACCTCGCAGGTGCAGGGTAACTTTAACAACCTGATCATGCTGCGCGTACGTGAGAACCGAACGGCGGAGCTGCTGACTACCCAGCTGCCGCAGGTTGAAATCTACAGCAAAACGCTGGTCTCCGGGCACCAGGATTCAGCAGACGTCACTGTTAATCACGACTTTACCTCCAGCACGCAGGACCGCGTCGGCACGATCAAGGTGCCGCTGCTGGAGCCGTCGGACATCGTGTCGCTGCCGAAAGGCCAGGCGTTTGCCCTGCTTGAGGGCGGGCAGCTCTGGAAAATCCGCATGCCGCTGCCCGCCGGCGACGCCGACGATGAGCACATGCCGGACGATATCACCCGCCTGGCCGAAGAGATGCGCCGGAACTACCACAGCAGCGAAGGATGGTGGAACGGCGGCGCGGCCGGCCCCGGCCCCCTGAAAGGAGAAGATAATGGCTGAACCCCGTCGTAACGTCCCGCCACAAAACCCACAACAGCAGCCGGTTCCGCCGCGCGAGCACGGACTGATTTACAACCTGGTCTGGGGCTGGCCGTGGAAGCTGGTCGGCATGATCCTGGCCTCTCTGTTCCTGAGTCTGATTGTCGAATACATCGGAATCGCGTTTTTCTGGCCGGAAATGGGCGCCGCACACAGCCAGCAGGTGATGACGACGGAAATGGGCTACCTGTCATCGGATTTTACCCGCAGTCTGTTGCTCTCTGAACCCTCTGTCACCGTTACGCACTGGATCACGTTTGCGTATCAGTGGGCCTTCGTTGACAGCGGTTTTGTGGGCTGGGCGCAGTCGGTGTATGAATCGGAAATGAACAGCGGCAACGAGATATCCCGTCAGCTGAAGTCAGGCAGCAGCTGGCTCGCTGGCTACCTGCAGCAGTATCTGCTTGCCACCGTCTGGGTGGCTGTTGTAACGCTTATCCGAGTCACGATACTGACGCTCTCCATCCCGCTGTTTGTGCTGGTTATCGCCGTAGCAGTGGTAGAGGGGCTGGGGCGCCGCGACCTGCGTCGCTACGGAGCAGGCTATGAGTCGTCGTTTTTATATCACCGGGCCAAAAGGCTGATTAAGCCGGCGGTCTACATACCGGCAATGGCCTACCTTTCGTGGCCGTCAGCGGTCTATCCCAACCTTCTGCTGCTGCCCGCGGCCATCATGCTCGGGCTTGCCATTACGGTAACCACCGCGTCGTTCAAAAAATATCTCTAAAACTTCTAAAAGCCCTTGTTGCAAGGGCTTATCACGATTCTTGAGACCGTGTCTAAAAAGTTTAAAGTTTCCTTCCTTTGGGTCGATTATCAGTTTAGATAAGATCATTAGGATAATTTATGAAATATTTGATTTTCGGTGCCTTGTTTTTTTTGATGCCGTTACAGCTATCGGCGGCAGAAAGAGAGTATCCAATGACCGATATTTGTCGCGCAACGCTGAACGATATGCTCAATCGCGACCTGTCGATTATGAATGCAACACAGATTGAAGATGGCTCAGTTCGCGTGCAGTACACGCGCCCACAGGACGGAAAACTCTTCTCTTACCGTTGTCGTTCAACTGACGGCAGCACTATTGGCATTCTCGATGAGAATATATCAGGGCCGCGTTGGTACGGTGAATTACCGGATGATATACAGCGAAGCTATCGAATCAAGGATGGGAAACTCATCATCCGCAGTTTCAGCCCGCTCAGTGAAACATCATCAGAAAAGCTCTATTCGCATATTGAACTATCCGCATCTTCTGACAGGAACACTAAAGATGACAAAAGCGAGATTCTAAAAAAATACGGCATACGACTACAAAATAAATTTTCGGATGGAAAGTTACAGTTTCGCAAGGTTTCTCACTCGATGACTAAACCACTAAACAGTTACCTGATGAGCTTTGAAACTTCAGTGAAGGCGTATGTAACTCCGCCTGCAGAAGAAGTCGATACGGCTATTGAGAAGTCTAATGCACGCATACAACTTGCCTGGGATAAATCATTCTGTACTGCTGAGCTGAAAAAAATCATGAATGAAAACCAGATAGACAATATTGATGCTCTACTTGTCAGTAAGGGGGAGGATCAGGCCCTTTCCGTATGTTTTAAATGAATGCGTTTTGAAATGCCTCTATCAAGCGCCTTTTAACCATTCCAGGGGCCTGTATTGCTCTTATCTCTGCCACTACGTTACAGCTGAGTTATTCAAAATATCTTTTACCGTCGAATGGCCCGCATCAGCGGGCCTTTAAATAATGTCTGCTCACTTTGGCTCTTCTTTTTGATACACCGGGTCTGTGCCTCGCGGATACTGCTGGCTTATGTTCCTGTAATGCTGAAGCCGCTCATTAAAATATTCCCTGAGCCCGGGGGGCTGCTGCTGTTCAACCTCCCTTGGGATCACCGGCTGGTTCAGGCGTTCCTTGTAAGCCACTCCCGAGGCCGCCAGATCCACGTTAATACGCTCACGCTCTTCTTTGGTGCGGGCTGCCAGGTTATGCGACATGGATGTGTCCTCATTTAGCTATTTAATGTATCCCAGTGAATGTCTCAACAGCTTACCACTGCTTTTACCGGGCTGGACGGCGTCACCTGAACTCGTTTCGGGTGACGCCGTCAGCAGGCAAGCCGGCGCAGCGGCGCGTCAGTAACTATCAATAGTTACAACATACTGGAATATTTTAACCACTTCACCCCACGTCAGCCCCCCGCAATTAATTTTCATTTTCGGGTAATGAGTTAACGGCTGACCCGTCCGCCTGGATTCCGCATCCTTACCGCATCTGACAACCACTGGAGGTGCATATGAAATCTTTTCGCCCGGTAGCCCGACTTTTTCTGTGTGGCGGCGTGCTGGGCCTTACATCTCTCACGGCCCTGCCGGCGCAGGCTTCTGAAAAGGATGAGCTGGCGTCCGCCCAGCGCATGATCGTTCAGGTGCAGGCATCGCTGGAGCGTGCCCGGGTGGCCGCCGCCCAGGAGGATAACGCGGAGCGTGGGCGCTACTTCTTTGACTACCAGCGCGCCAGCGCCGACCTGCGCACAATCAGCGCTGGTATCGATCGTTACCTTGAGCCGTCCCGCGCTCAGCCACGCGATTTGTCGGGCGTAGCCGGTAACTACCGCCGGGAACGCCCCTGATGGCGATGACCGCCGCGCAGGAAGCGGCCTTTAAAGCCGCCTCAGGAGATCTGGAACCCGGTGGGATGCACCTGCTGTGTCTTGGCCTGCTGATTGGCTTCCTTTTTTTCTGGGCCGCCTGGGCCATCGTCGACGTCTGGTCGGGCTGGTCCGGCGATCGCGTTAAGTCAGCCGCCATGGGCAGAGCCGTGGTCCGCACAGTTTTGTTATTAGTCGTAAGTATCTGGATGTTTTGCAGTTAACCCTTAATTAACCCTAATACAGGTGAAATCATGTCTACATTCTCTTCCGTTCTGTCCCGCGTTTCCGTTAAGGCCAAGTCAGCCTGGGCACGCCTCTTCACCGCGGGCCTGTTGAGCGCATTTACCGCCTCGCCTGCTCTGGCCGAACTGCCTCAGGTTGAGGGGCCATCCTCCAGCGGAGCAGGCACCGGCCTGATGGCCACCCTGAGCGGCCACGTACAGGACGGTCTTGTGTTCGGCGGCCTCGTGCTCTGCGGCTTTGCCTTCTTCAAGGTGGCCGAGGCGTGCCTCGTGACCTTCTCCGAGGTGCGCAACGATCGCGCCTCATGGACCAAATTCGGCTCCATCGTGGTGGTAGGTATCGTTCTGCTCGTTGCCGTTATCTGGCTGCTGGGCAAGTCCCAAGAAGTTATCAACTAAGGAGCGCATCCGGATGGCGACCATTCGCTTTCTGCCGGATCGCCTGAACTCTGAGCCTGTGGTATTTCGGGGGTTTACCACCCCCGAGTTGGGAATGGCGGCGCTGGCGGGGGTGGGCATCGGTTTTGTGCTCTCCCTACCCTTCGCCTTCATTTTTAGCTGGCTGGCTGTCCCGACGGTGGCGCTGCTGTTCCCGCTCGTGCTGATTGCCTTTGGCGGCAAATGGCTTGCTGCCAGAAAGCGCGGCAAGCCCGAGAATTACCTGTGGCAGCAGGTTGCGCTGAAAATGCGCCGCACGGGCTTCGGCGATCCTTCACTAATCATCGACTCGCGGGGCTGGTCCCTGCGTCGCAGCAAGAGCATCAGGAGCATCAAATGAGTCGTTTTCGCCACGCGGTTAAGGGCCGCGATCAGCATATTTTTACCCTGCGGGCGGCCTGCGTCGTGTTGCTGTTACTACTGATGACCGCCCTGGGCGGATGGATGCGCGCCCCGGAAAAGCTGACCATTCATAACCCGCCGGATTTACGCAAGGGTAGCACCCGCCCCTGGTGGGAAATCCCGCCGCCCACCGTCTACGGCTTTACCTATTACATTTTTCAGCAGCTCAATGCCTGGCCCAAAAACGGCAAGGTGGACTATCCCGCCCGCATTCAGTCGCTGTCCTCCTACTTCACACCGCAATGTAAGGCATTTCTTGAAGAAGATGCGAGGCAGCGCGGAGAGAAAAATGAGCTCACCGATCGCGTTCGCGTGGTTTATGAAATTCCCGGCCGCGGCTACGACACCAACAGCGTGAAGGTGGTTGACCGCAATAACTGGGTCGTGAAGCTAGATCTGGTCGCGGATGAATACTACCTCACCGAGCCGGTCAAGCGCGTGACCGTGCGCTACCCGATCAAGGTCGTTCGCTGGGACGGCGACTCCGAGACCAACCCGTTCGGCATGGCCCTGGACTGCTACGACGGCATTCCGCAGCGCCTCTCCGCGGCGCCGGAGCTGCCCAAACACACCAACAAGGGGATGTTCTGATGATGTGCTCAACGTTAACATTCAGCTCCCGCGCCTGCCTGGTGGCGCTGTCGCTTACGCTGATCCCGGCAGCCATACTGAGCACGGCGCCGGCGCGGGCTGACGAGCTGATGAAGTGGGAGCGCGTTCCCCTGCAGATCCCCCTGAAAACCGGCACCGAGCGCGTAATTTTTGCCGATAAAAACGTGCGTGTCGGCTTTCCGCCCGCACTGAACGGCAAGCTGCGCGTGCAGAGCACCGGCGGCGCGGTCTACCTGAAGGCCGACAGCGACTTCCCGGCAACGCGCCTGCAGCTGCAGGACATGGAATCAGGCGAGGTGATCCTGCTGGACGTCCGCGCCGCCAGCACGGGCCCGATCGAGCCAGTAAAAATCATCTACAGCGGCGACGTCAGCACGACCGGCAGCGCTGCTGCCGATGCCGTCCGGGCGTCAGGTGGGGACGACGGCAAGGCGCAGGCGCGGCGCAAAAAGGTCAGCTACAAGGCGCCCATTCCTGTGCTGCTGACGCGCTACGCCGCGCAGAACCTGTACGCCCCGGTGCGGACGGTCGAAGGCGTGCCGGGGATTCATCCGGTTAATCCGCACCTGCCGTCCAGCATCACCACGCTTTACCCCTCGGCACCCGTGACCGTGTCACCTGTGGCCGGCTGGGGCGCGGCCGGGCGAACTGTAGTGGCGTTGCGGGTGCGCAACACCTCCTCCCGGAAGATCGTACTCGATCCGCGTGAGCTGCAAGGCCAGTTCATCACAGCCACCTTCCAGCACCGCTGGCTGGGCGCCGCCGGCACGCCGGAGGACACCACCACGCTCTACCTTGTCACCGCCGGCCGCGCCGATGAGGCGTTCGTGCGCGAACCGTCCTCAGCCCGCAAGGCCGTCCGTTCCGCCCAGAAGGTGATCCGCTATGAAGATTAAGTCAAACGGCCTTGTAAAGGTCCTGGTGCCGACGGTTCTCATCGCTGGCGGTTTTATCGCGGTCAAGAGCCACAACAGCAAGACGCCCGAGCCCGCCGCGCAGACAACAGCGCAGACCGACCCGGCTTTAGCGAACCTCTCTCCGCAGGAGCTGAAGGCGCTCGGCGTCGAGGGAGACACGCCGCAGGACACGCTGAAAACCATCGTGGGTTCTCTGAACGCCGTGCGGCAGCAGCAGGCCATGCTGAACAAACAGAATGCTGACCTGCTGGACGAGAACAAAAAGCTGCGCGAGCGGAATCAGAACGTGTCCGGGCAGGTTAACGAGGCCGTTCAGGGCGTACAGAAGGGCTTCAGCGACCGCGAGAAGCAGTTGCGCCAACAGCAGAACACGCTTACGTCAAAAATCAACGACCTGACCTCGCAGCTACAGAAAACCGGCAAGGGGCTGGCCGACAAGGCCGGCGGCCAGGACGGCGACATTCCGCTGGGCCTCGGGCTGGACGGCATGGGCGCCGGCAGCGGCGGCGCGGCGGCGGCAGGCAGCGATGGCCTGATGTGGGTAACGCCGCAGGACGGCAAAAGTGCCGCTTCCGGGCAGGGCAGCAGTGGCAACAGCTCAGCCAGCGCCGGCAGCATAACGGCCTTCCCGACCTCCTTCATGAGCGAAAATGCCGTCACCCGACAGAAGACCGCCTACGAACAGCAGGTTAAGGGATCAACCAGCGAAAAGGGTGAGGAAGACGAGGCCGAGCCGGTCTACACCCTGCCGGAAAACTCCACGCTCATCGGCAGTCGCGCCATGACCGCCCTGCTGGGCCGCGTGCCGGTTAACGGCACCGTGACCGACCCATATCCCTTTAAAGTACTTATCGGCAAGGACAACCTGACCGCCAACGGCATCGAGCTCCCGGACGTGGAGGGCGCCATTGTGTCCGGTACGGCCTCGGGCGACTGGACCCTGTCCTGCGTCAGGGGTCAGGTCAGCAGCATTACCTTTGTGTTCACTGATGGCACGGTGCGCACGCTGCCGAAGCCAGACCGCAGCGGAAAGTCCGGCAACGGCCAGAACGCACAGAACGGCGGTAAAGACACCGGCACAAACGGTGGTATCGGCTGGATTTCCGACGAGAACGGCATTCCGTGCATTTCCGGCACGCGTAAATCCAACGCGTCCACATACCTGCCGACGCTGGGCCTGCTGGGCGCCGCCGGCGCGGCCGGCGATGCAGTGGGCCAGAACCAGCAGACCAGCCAGACCAACGCCTACGGCGGCGTCACCTCCACGCTGACCGGCGACGCCGGACAGGCCGTGCTCGGCAAGGCGCTTTCCGGCAGCTCCGACGAGATCACCGAGTGGGTGAAGCAGCGCTACGGCCAGACCTTTGACGCCATTTATGTTCAGCCGGGTGCGCACCTCGCCGTGCACATCACCCACGAGCTGGCAATCGACTATGAAGACAAAGGCCGCAAGGTGCGCTACGACTTCACCCTGCCCGGTGAAGACGGCAGCACCGGCGGGCTCGACTGAGGAGAAATAACATGCAGATTTCAGTAACACTCGGCGTTTTTGTACTGGTTGCGGCCGCCACTCTGACGGGCTGCTCAACGACAAAGGATGAGATGCTTCCGGCGGGCGACAGCAACATGCTGGAGCTGTGGAAGGGCACGGACGGCGAAAGCGGACCGTCGCGCGGCGTGGAGGGGCGCGCCGCCCTGCGCCGCGCCCTGACCGACAACGAACAACAGGCGGCGGCCGGCGACGATCGCAGCTACAGCCGTACCCAGGAGTCGGAGATCAGCCAGCAGTTTCCGCGCCTGCCCAACCCCGACATGGTGATGTACGTTTTCCCGCACCTGGCGCAGGGCAACACGCCCGTGCCGGGCTACAGCACCGTTTTCCCTTTCTATGACCAGACGCAGTACGCGATGCCTGGCGAACGCACGGAGGCGCTGTGATATTTGGACTCTTTAAGAAAAACCGGCCGGCCGGACAGGATGCGCCGGAGCAGAACGGCCCGGAGCCGCTGGCACGCCCGGGAAAAATGACGCAGGGCGATGAAAGGCAGGTGTATTCGCACAATCCGTCGATCGTGGACTACCTGCCGTGGGCGGAGTTTCTGGACGAGGATCAGTGCCTTCTTCTGGACGACGGCGTCTCGGTCGGGGCGGTGTACGATATCACCCCGGTTGCTACCGAGGGGCGGCCCGACGCGCGCCTGGAGCAGATCCGGGACGTGGTTGAAGACGCGCTGCAGGACAGCTTTGACGATATTGAGGCCAACCCCTGGATCGTGCAGTTTTTCTGCCAGGACGAAAGCGACGTGGACGCCTACCTGGACAGGCTGCGCGGGTACGTTAAGCCGCACGCGCAGCACACGGATTTTACCGAGGCGTGGCTGAAGGAAACCGAAAGCCACCTGCGCGGCATCGCACGCCCGCAGGGGCTGTTTGTGGACAAGCTGATCACCGGCCAGCCGTGGCGCGGCCAGCAGCGCCGGACTCGTATGGTGGTGTATCGCTGGGTGGAGAAAAACAACCGCGACGTAATGCCGCCGGTCGGCATGCTGAACCAAGCGTGCGAAAGGTTGTGCGGCGCGCTCTCCAGCGTCAACATCGGCTGCACGCGGCAGAACGGCCTGCAGGTGCACGCCTGGCTCCTGCGCCTGTTTAACCCAGCGCCGGAAGGCATGGATCGGGAGCAGTTTTACCGCGCGGCGGCCTACGAGGATACCCGCAACACGCCCGACGGCATGATCCCCGTGGAAAATGACTTCTCCGAAACGCTGCTGTTTACGCCGCCGCGCTCGGACGTGGAAAACGGCGTGTGGTGGCTGGATAACTTGGCCCACTCGGCCCTGACGGTTGAGCGGCTGCGCAAGCCGCCCGAACCCGGCACGCTGACGGGTGAGAAAAGCCGGGGCGAGAAAAAGGTTAACGCCCTGATGGACATGTTTCCCGAGGGCACCATGCTGTGCATGACTATCATCGCGGAGCCGCAGGATACCCTTGAGGAGAAGTTTAACCGGCTGGCAAAGAACGCCATCGGGGAAAATACCGAGTCAGGGCGCGTGCGTCAGGACGTGGCCGCCGTGAAGGAGCTGCTGGGCAACCGGCACAAGCTGTACCGCGCCGGCATCACGTTTTTCCTGCAGGCCAGGGATATGAAGGAGATGAACCGCAAGCGCATCGAGCTTTCCACGGTGCTGCTCAACGAGGGGCTGCAGCCCGTTCGCGCAGAGCACGAGGTCGGCCCGCTGAACGCCTGGCTGCGCGCGCTGCCGATGTGCTTTAACCCGCAACACGACAAAAAGAACTGGTATACCCGCCTGACGTGGGTCCAGCACCTGGCCGGTCTGCTGCCCGTCACCGGCCGGGAAACCGGCACCGGCAACCCGGGCTTCAGCTTTTTTAACCGGGGCGGCGACGTGCTGAACTTCGATCCCCTGAACAAACACGACCGTTCGCAGAACGCGCATATGCTGCTGTTCGGTCCAACCGGGGCGGGCAAGTCGGCCACCCTGTGCTCGATGCTCTGCCAGCTGATGGCCGTACAGCGCCCACGCCTGTTTATCGCCGAGGCCGGCAACAGCTTCGGGCTGACGGCGGACTACTTTGAAAGCCTTGGTCTTACGGTGAACAAGGTCAGCGTCAAGCCGGGTAGCGGCGTGACCCTGCCGCCGTTCGCCGACGCGCACAAGCTGTTTGAAAGCGATGCCCCGCCGCTGGCGGTGGCCGAAAGCGACCTGCCGGAGATCGACGAGGACAATGGGGACGACGAGGAGGATGGTAACGAGAAACGCGACATCCTAGGCGAAATGGAAATTTCCGCCCGGATGATGATCACCGGCGGCGATCCGAAGGAAGACGCCGCGCTCAGGCGCGCCGACCGGGCCATGATCCGAGAAGCCCTGCTGATGGCCGCCCGCCAGACCCTGGATGAAAACCGCCAGATGCTGCCCAGCGACCTGCAGAACGCCCTGAACCACATTTCCTCCGACGAAGCCGCCGACGGCGGGCAGGCACGTAACGAATCACGCCGGGCAAAAGCGGCGGAGATGGCGGAGTCGCTGGGCATGTTTACTCAGTCCGGCAGCTTTGAAGCCGAGCTGTTTAATCAGGAAGGATCGCTGTGGCCGGAGGCAGACGTCACGCTCATCGACCTGGGCCACCTTGCCCGCGAGGGGTACGAGGCCCAGATGGCGCTGACCATGGTTTCCCTGACCAACACCATCAACAACATCGCAGAGCGCGACCAGTACCTTGAGCGCGACATTGTGTTTACGGTGGATGAGGCGCATATCGTGACCGTTAACGCCCTCCTGGCGCCGTACATGACCAAGGTGGTCAAGATGTGGCGTAAACTCGGTGCCTGGCTCTGGCTTGCCACCCAGAACCTTGAGGATTACCCGGCGGCGGCAGGCAAAATGCTGAACATGGCCGAATGGTGGATCTGCCTGACCATGCCGAAAAAAGAGGTGGAGGACATAGCCCGCTTCCGTACGCTTTCCGAGGAGCAAAAGTCCGTGCTGCTCTCGGCCAGCAAGCTTTCCGGGTGCTACACCGAGGGCGTGGTGCTGTCAAAAAAAATCCAGGCGCTGTTTCGTGCCGTGCCGCCCAGCCTGTTTCTGGCGCTGGGCATGACGGAGAAGGAAGAGAAGGCCGAGCGCAAGGCACTGATGCGTAAACATAACTGTTCGGAGCTGGATGCTGCTATTCTCGTGGCAAGAAAACTGGATCGTCTGCGTGGACTGATGACGGCTGAGTCGGCTGGGATGCCGGAATACAACGATAAAAGAGAGAAGCTGACCGCATGATTAAGCTTAAATACGCATGCCCCGTAACACAAAACCCCGCGGTTGATGAAACGCCGACGCCGACGCTTTTCGGCCTGTATCCCCAGGGTGAGCCTGTCGCCGCGCAGAGCACCCAGGAGCGG
>NZ_DALZCD010000017.1:21548-26984 GCF_031978025.1 Erwinia sp. | reverse complement strand
TGGACCCTATGAGCCTGCAGTATCTGGTTGGGGGATCGGTGGACTATACCGAAGGCCTGGAAGGTTCACGGTTTATCGTAACCAACCCTAATGCCAAAACGACCTGCGGTTGCGGCTCTTCTTTCAGTATCTGAATAAAAAACCCCGACGTTGCCGCCGGGGTTTTACTTACCTTTCTGCAGTACCCGTTTTGCCGTCCGGCACGTTTCATGGTGACATGAAACCGTCGCCTGGCTGATTTTTAGGCCGTGCGGCACTTTGTTGGCCGCAATCCACCGCAGACATGCTTGCTGTGAGAGTACTTTGCCCGTCAATGTGACATGCAAGTAAAGGGTCAGCCCACGCCAGTGCTGGAAGCAGCAGCGGCCCGACCCGCCGTTTTCGGCCTGGTGCCTTAACGACTTTTATTGCTGTAGTTTCCCTGGTGCTGACAGGGCACTCGCCCTGATATCTTCTGGTGCTAAAAGGGCTAAAGCCCTGCAATCCCGGGCGGCGCTTATAACAGCTCCGTCGCCTCGTAATTAAGTTAACGACCATCTTAGTTGAAACTTTAACCGACTTAAGTACAGTGCCTGCCGTCTTAAGGCTGCAATTGGCTGCACAACGTCCGCGCAGCCTGAATAATGCGAGGGCCTGGCCGGCTGAGCCAGTCATCATTTATTACAATTACCCGCGCATTAAGCTGTGGCTGCCAAAATGCGCTGACGGCAGCGGCGTCACTTCCGGTGACAATAGCTTGCGGATGCCGCATTAAAACCTGCTCGCGGCTGACCTGAGGCCAGGCTACACGACTGTCGGCAAAAATGTTTTCGCCGCCGCACACCTGCAAAATTTCGTTTTGCAGGGTGTGGCGCGAAGCGGTAAACAGCGGTTGCTGGCCAAACTGCAAAAATACGGACACTTTGCGGGCATGGTGGTAACGCTGCTGCAGGGCGTCCCACTGTTGCTGAAGGTTTACCGCTTCCTGCTCTGCCTGTTCCGGGTGCGGGCTAAAAGTTTTCAGATCGCGTAGGGCGGCGATCATCTCGCTGACCGTAGTGGGCGCTATCCAGACTACTTTGATGCCGAAAGCTGCCAGCTGCTCGACCTGACGTCGGGGATTCCCCTCGCGCCAGGCCAGCACCACATCAGGCTTCAGGCTAATAACGCGTTCAACATTAATGCCCTGCCAGTTAGCGACCTGTTCGACAGAGGCCGCCGCGGCAGGATAGTCGGAATACGCACTAACGCCCACGGGCGTGATACCGGCAGCAAAAGCCAGTTCGGTCAGATTAGGCGCAAGGGTAACAACGCGGGGCGAAGCGGCCGCTGCTCCGCAACAGAGCAGCAGCAAAAAGGTGAAAAGCTTAGCCACGAAGGTGGGTCAGCAGTGTTTCCACCAGCAGAGAAGACTGCTTAGCGGCAACGACCAGGAATTCATCAAAGCTCAGATGCGATTCCTTATCGGCCACGTCAGAAATCGCGCGCACCACCACAAAAGGGGTAGCGAACTGGTGGCAAACGTGAGCAATAGCAGTCGCTTCCATTTCTACACCCACGGCCTGCGGGAAGGTCGCACGGATGCGAGCCAGAGGTTCAGCGCCGTTGATAAAAGCATCACCGCTGACGACCAGGCCGCGTACGGCATTCAGGCCAAGCTTGGCAATGCAGCTTTCCGCTGCGACAATCAGTTTATCGTCGGCGGCGAAAGCGGCCGGACAGCCTGCCATCTGGCCTGGCTCATAGCCGAAAGCGGTGACGTCGGCATCGTGATAGCGCACCTCGTCGGATACCACGATATCGCCGACCTTTAGCGTGGACGCCAGGCCGCCAGCGGAACCGGTATTGATCACAAAGTCTGGTTTGCACAGTTCCAGCAGGAGCGTAGTGCCCATGGCTGCAGAAACTTTACCGATACCCGATTTCAGCAGGGCAACCTCGACGCCGTTCAGGGTGCCGGTATAGATCTCGCAGCCGGCCAGCGAGAGGGTCTGACGGTTTTCAATTTTGTCACGCAGCAGGGTAACTTCCTGCTCCATCGCACCAATAATGCCTGCTTTCATAGGAATACTCGCTATTGTTGTGGAGGTTGTTAAATACAGGGCATAGTTTATCATGAATAGCGAGTTTCACTCACCATGGCGGCCAGTATGACAGCGATAGATTTCAGGACGAAATTCAGTTTTGAGCGGCCCTTTAATAACCGCGAAAAGCCAGAAGGCGAATATTATATTACCCGCCATTTTGAAAGCGATCGCGGGCGTATTATTAATTCGGCGGCTATTCGACGGCTACAGCAAAAAACGCAGGTCTTTCCTTTGGAACGAAATGCCGCCGTGCGCTCGCGGTTGACGCATTCTCTGGAGGTTCAACAGACCGGCCGTTATATCGTCAAAGAGGTGCTTCAGGCATTACGCAAGCAGCCTGGCGGGCTGGAAAAGTACGGTCTGGCCGATTTAACCGGCGCCGTTGAAAGCCTGGTGGAGATGGCCTGCCTGCTGCATGACGTCGGCAATCCGCCCTTCGGGCATTTTGGTGAGGCCGCCATCAATGACTGGTTCCGCGTGAATCTGCCCGGGCTGCTGACCGAGCCGCAGGCAGCAGGCGTTAATGACAGCGAGCAAAATGAAAAATTCCTCGCCATGAATGCCCGCCTTCGTCAGGATCTATGCCACTTTGAAGGCAATGCCCAGGCTATTCGTTTGGTGCACACGCTGCTTCAGCTTAATCTTTCTTATGTACAGGTTGCCTGTATTTTAAAATATACGGCACCGGCCTGGTTTCAGGGCGAAAAACCGGCACAATTTAGTACGCTTATGAAAAAGCCGGGCTATTATCTTTCCGAAGAGAAGTATGTCGCCGATCTGCTTAAGGCGACCAACACCCAGCAATATCATCGTTTTCCGCTGACCTATATTATGGAAGCCGCCGATGATATCTCTTATTGTATTGCCGATCTGGACGACGCCGTAGAGAAAGCCATTTTCAGCGTCGAGCAGCTTTATCAGTTTTTACAGGATGAATGGGCACTGTTACGAAAAGACAAAAAGGTGACGTCGGACGATCTTTTTGTAAAGATCGTCGGCTTTGCTTACACAGAGGCGCAAAGTAAAACGCGTTATCGCAGTCGGAGTGATACTTTTTTTATGAAGCTGCGCGTTAAAGTGCAGTCTGCGCTGGTTGAGCATGCCGTTAAACGTTTCGTCGATAATATCGGGCCGATCTGGCAGGGAAGTTTTAATCATTCGCTGCTGGAAGATGATGGCGATGAAAACCAGTTGCTGAATGTATTTAAAAAAGTGGCCAGAAAGCATGTATTCAATCATCCGGAAGTTGAACAGCTGGAGCTGCAGGGTTATCGGGTTATAAAAGGGTTGCTGGATATTTATAAGCCATTATTACAACTTTCTTATCAGGATTTTAACGTCCTGATAAATGAAGATTTTCATAAAGACTACCCCATCGAAACACGGCTGTTTCATAAATTATCCGGCAAGCACCGCAAGGCTTATTCGGTACATATGAAAAACCTGAAGATCGAACAGCGATTTGAACGTCTGCTCTGGGAGCGTTATTATCGGGCGCGTCTGCTGCAGGATTATGTCAGCGGCATGACCGATCTTTATGCCTGGGACGAATATCGTCGTTTGATGGCAGTGGAATAAACGTTTTCCTGGCGGATTTGTAAAGGCAGAGAATATTTTTTTACTTTTCGCTGAAACTTATACATGAACTTAGCGTTAAAAAATAACTCTTACCAGCACGTCCGCTGCACGTTTCGCCTATCAGAACAGAAGAGAATCAGACGCATGAAAAAAACACTTTTAGCCAGCGCGCTGGCCCTGAGCCTGGGAATGGCAATGGGTCCGCTGACCGCTACGGCCGCAGAAACGGCTTCTTCTTCCAGCCAGCAGCTGCCAAGCCTGGCACCCATGCTAGAAAAAGTGATGCCTTCAGTAGTCAGTATCAACGTTGAAGGAAGCACAACGGTACGTACGCCGCGTTTACCTCAGCAGTTCCAGCAGTTCTTTGGTGGCAATTCGCCTTTCTGCCAGGACGGCTCGCCTTTCCAGGGCTCGCCAATGTGCCAGGGTGGCGGCCCGCAGAGTGACCCCGATACCCAGCAGGAGAAATTCCGCGCGCTGGGCTCTGGCGTGGTGATCAATGCAGAGAAAGGCTATGTTGTGACCAATAATCACGTAGTCGATAACGCAACCAAAATTCAGGTACAGCTGAGCGACGGGCGCAAGTATGACGCTAAGGTCATCGGCAAAGATCCGCGTTCCGATATCGCCTTAATCCAGCTTAAAGATGCTAAGGATCTGACGGCGATTAAAATTGCTGATTCCGATAACCTTCGCGTCGGTGACTATACCGTGGCGATTGGTAACCCCTACGGGCTGGGCGAAACGGTCACTTCCGGCATCGTTTCCGCGCTGGGCCGCAGCGGCCTGAACGTGGAAAACTATGAAAACTTTATTCAGACGGATGCGGCTATCAACCGGGGCAACTCCGGCGGTGCGCTGGTAAACCTGAACGGTGAGCTGATCGGCATTAATACCGCCATTCTGGCACCGGACGGCGGCAATATCGGCATTGGTTTTGCTATCCCAAGTGATATGGTGAAAAACCTGACGGCGCAAATGGTGGAGTATGGCCAGGTAAAACGCGGCGAGCTGGGGATTATGGGCACCGAGCTGAACTCCGAACTGGCAAAAGCGATGAAGGTCGATGCGCAGCGCGGCGCGTTCGTCAGTCAGGTATTGCCGAAATCCTCCGCGGCGAAGGCGGGCGTGAAAGCGGGCGATGTGGTGGTCTCTATCAACGGCAAGCAGATCTCCAGCTTTGCGGCGCTGCGCGCGCAGGTCGGATCGCTGCCGGTCGGCACGAAAATGGCGCTGGGTCTGATCCGGGATGGCAAACCGATGACAGTGAACATTGAGCTGCAGCAAAGCTCACAGGCGAAAGTCGATTCCGGCAACATCTATGTCGGTATTGAAGGGGCCGATCTCAGCAATTACGATACAAAAGACGTGAAGGGCGTGAAGGTCGATAACGTTAAAGCGGGATCGGCCGCAGCACGTATTGGCCTGAAGAAAGACGATGTGATTTTGGGCGTTAACCAGCAGGCGGTCGCTAACCTGGGCGAGCTGCGCAAAATCCTCGACGCTAAACCTTCCGTGCTGGCGCTGAATATTCTGCGCGGCGATACCTCTATCTACCTGTTAATGCAGTAACCTTCCTGCGGATGCTGGCCTGCGGGGCCAGCATCCTGTTAACAATGCCTTTCCATCCCTTCGCTTATTTCACACTCTGGATCACGCCTGGTGCATTTCCATGATGTCGCCATGCCAGCCTGCGGATGCCAGCCTGTAAGATCAGCCTCCGGTTAACAACGCCTCTCCATCCCTTCGCTTATTTTTACACGCTGGATCACGCCTGGTGCATTTGCATGAT
>NZ_DALZCD010000017.1:0-21448 GCF_031978025.1 Erwinia sp. | reverse complement strand
TCCATCCCTTCGCTTATTTTTACACGCTGGATCACGCCTGGTGCATTTGCATGATATCGCCATTCCAGCCTGCGGATGCTGGCCTGCAAGATCAACCTCTGGTTAACAATGCCTTTCCATCCCTTCGTTTATTTTTACACTCTGGATCACGCCTGGTGCATTTGCATGATGTCGTCCTCCCAGCCTGCAGGTATGCTGGCCTGACAAGACATTTCAGGAGTGACGGATGGCCACCTATCATCTTGATGCCCGCCTGGCGCAGGAAATTGTTGCGCGCACCATGAAAATAATTGACAGCAATGTCAATGTGATGGACGCGCGTGGCCGCATCATCGGCAGCGGCGATCGGGAACGTATTGGAGAAATGCACGAAGGCGCGCTGTTGGCGCTTTCTCAGGCGCGGATCGTGGATATTGATGAGGCAGTAGCCAGGCATCTGCACGGTGTTCGGCCCGGCATCAATCTGCCTATGCGCATCGACGGTGAGATTGTCGGCGTCATCGGCCTGACCGGCGAACCAGAATTCTTGCGGCACTATGGCGAGCTGGTTTGCATGACGGCTGAAATGATGCTGGAGCAGGCGCGACTGCTGCATATGCTGGCGCAGGACAGCCGCCTGCGTGAAGAACTGGTATTAAATCTGATCCGCAGCGACACGCTTTCTCCAGCGCTGACGGAATGGGCACAGCGTTTACGCATCGATCTGAACCAGCCGCGCGTGGTGGCGGTGGTAGAGGTTGACAGCGGCCAGCTTGGTGTAGACAGCGCTATGTCTGAACTGCAACAGCTTCAGACGCTGCTGACCACGCCGGAGCGGGACAACCTGATCGCCATCGTTTCGCTGACCGAGATGGTGGTGTTGAAACCGGCTTTTAACTCGCACGGACGTTTTGATGCGGAAGATCACCGTAAACGCGTGGCGCTTTTGCAGTCCAGAATGAAAGAAAACGGGCATCTGCGGATGCGTATTGCGCTGGGCAACTTCTTTACCGGGCCGGGCAGCATTGCCCGCTCGTATCGCACCGCACGTACCACCATGCTGGTAGGTAAGCAGCGCATGCCGGAAGAACGCAGCTATTTCTATCAGGATCTGGTATTGCCGGTGCTGCTGGATAGCCTGCGCGGCGGCTGGCAGGCGGGGGAACTCTCCCGGCCGCTGGCGAAGCTTAAAACCATGGATAATAACGGGCTACTGAGAAGAACGCTGATTGCCTGGTTCAGCCATAACGTGCAGCCTTCAGCCACGGCGAAAGCGCTGTATATTCATCGAAATACGCTGGAATATCGGCTTAACCGTATCTCTGAGCTGACGGGGCTGAATCTGAGCAGTTTCGATGACAGGCTGCTGCTTTACGTGGCGTTACAGCTGGATGACGAAGCCTGATGCTGAGGGGGAAAAATGAATTTATCCAGGCCGAGGCATGGGGAAGCCTGAAAGGTAGCGAGCAGAGAGATAAAAAGGACGTAGATCCAAGCAGGGGGCGATACGCAAAAAGAAGGCTCCATACGCATGAGACGGATTGCGTCACGGAGCCATAAAAATCGCCTTTTAGCGGCTGTTACGCGTCAGTTTTTCCAGATCGGCTTCGATTTCCTGGATCTTATTAGTCACTACGCCTTCCAGATGACGCAAGTCGTCCAGGATTTTGCGCTTCAGATCCACTTCTACCTGATCGCGCTGGCAAATCTGATCCAGCTCGTCGATCACATAACGCAGGTTAGGACTGATCTCCTGGATCTCTTTAAATCCCTGGCTGACGTTATCGGCCACCACGGTTTTGCGCTGGCGCGGATATTTAAACTTCACGCTTTTCGCAAAAAATTCGCCCTTGTCTTTGCGAAAGTAGATTTTCAGAATGTCATTGCTGGCTTCCTGACGCAGGCTGTAGCGATCGATGTCGTCGGGATTGGCGATGCCTAAACCTTTCAGATTGTCATACATAAGATTTTTCCTGTACGGGAGAAGAGTCATTCGGCTGCGCTTTACAAATACTTCGGATGCAAGGTGCGGCTTGCCAGCGGTCGTACGCTGCCCATCCTGTTTTTGCCAGGCTTGCTCGTCCCGTGCTCAGCTGAGTATATGTGAAAATCTGAAAAAGGGCGGGGAGCCTGTACGCTTGTTGGCGCGGATTATCGCCTGGTTATTGTGCAATAGCATTACTTATTTTTTCAGGGAAAACATCTTTATAACACGCAGGTGTAAAGAAAAGATGACGGGCCGACAGCAGCGGCCCGGCAGGGAAATCAGTCGATAGTGCGCAGCAGTTCGTTGATACCCACTTTGCCACGGGTTTTGGCATCTACTTTCTTCACGATAACCGCACAGTACAGGCTGTAGCTACCGTCTTTTGAAGGCAGGTTACCGGAAACCACCACGGAGCCTGCAGGCACGCGGCCATAATGCACTTCGCCGGTTTCACGATCGTAGATTTTGGTGCTCTGGCCGATATAAACGCCCATAGAAATCACCGCGCCTTCTTCAACAATCACGCCTTCCACAATTTCAGAGCGCGCGCCGATAAAGCAGTTATCTTCAATAATGGTTGGGTTAGCCTGCAAAGGTTCCAGCACGCCGCCGATACCGACGCCGCCTGACAGGTGCACATTTTTACCAATCTGCGCACAGGAGCCGACGGTCGCCCAGGTGTCCACCATAGAGCCTTCATCAACGTAGGCCCCGATATTGACATAAGAAGGCATCAGGACGGTGTTACGCGCAATGAAAGCCCCCTGACGAACGGCCGCTGGCGGCACCACGCGGAAACCTTCTTTTTTGAAGCGCGCATCGTCATAGTCGGCGAATTTCATTGGAACTTTGTCATAATAACGGCTTTCTGCACCCTCAATCACCTGGTTGTCATTGATGCGGAAAGAGAGCAACACGGCCTTTTTCAGCCACTGATGCGTCACCCACTGGCCGTCGATCTTCTCAGCCACACGCAGTGCGCCACTATCCAGTAGCGCGATAACCTGGTTAACCGCTTCCCGCGTGACGGTATCGGCATTGGCTGGGGTGATCTCGGCGCGGCGCTCAAAGGCGCTCTCAATAACACTCTGTAACTGTTGCATTAATTAAGCTTTCCTGTGTCAAATCATGTTTCGGGTCGCGCCTGAAGCCAGGCGGCTGCGTGCCCGAAAACGGGGTAAAAGTAAATCCTGGTCACACTTTATCGTTTGGATTAAGGGCCTCTGTCAACCGTTGTTGCAACTCGTGACGCAATTCACGGCTGAGTGCCCGCCGATCGCTATTCGCCAGAATAAACAAATCCTCAACGCGCTCGCCGATGGTACTGATACGTGCACCATGCAGCGACACATTCAGATCGGCGAAGATCTCCCCTACGCGCGCCAACAGCCCCGGCTGATCCAGTGCGATCAGTTCCATATAGGTCCGCCTGTCCGTATGGCTCGGCAGGAATTTAACCTCGGTATCCACGCTAAAATGTTTTAGCCTGGCCGACTGGCGACGCGCTCTGGCCGGCTGGAAGCTGGTTTGTCCGATGGCCTGATCGAGTGCCTGGCGGATTGCCTCATGGCGATCCGGAGCCAGCGGACTGCCGTCCGGCTCCAGCACGATAAAGGTATCCATCGCCATGCCGTCCCGGCTGGTAAAGATCTGTGCGTCGTGCACGCTGAGGTTGCGTCTGTCCAGTTCACCCGCCACGGTAGCGAAAAGATAAGGGCGGTCAGGGCTCCAGATAAAAATCTCCGTGCCGCCGCGCGTCGCCTGAGGGCTAAGCAGCACCAGCGGTTTTGACAGGTCGTGTTCCATTAAATGGCGGGCATGCCAGGCCAGCTGGTTTGGCGTATGGCGCAGGAAATAATCCGCTCTACAACGTGCCCAGATATCGCGTAACGCCTGTTCATCCAGGTTGTCCATACGCAGCAGCGCCAGCGCCTGCAGACGATGATGGCGGACACGCTCACGCAGGTCGGGACTGTGCTCCATCCCGCGCCGCAGCTGTTTCTCAGTGGCAAAGAACAGCTCACGCAGCAGACTCTGCTTCCAGCTGTTCCACAGCGTTTCATTGGTAGCGCAGATATCCGCTACGGTCAGACAGACCAGATAGCGCAGCCGATTTTCATTTTGCATCACCTCCGCGAACTGCTGGATTTCAGTGGGATCCTGGATATCGCGACGCTGCGCCGTGACCGACATCAGCAGATGGTGACGCACCAGCCAGGCGACCAGCTGCGTTTCCCGTGAATTCAGGCCATGAAGCTCGGCGAACTCCAGCGCATCCTGTGCACCCAGCACGGAGTGATCGCCGCCGCGCCCTTTGGCTATATCGTGAAACAATCCGGCCATCAGCAGCAGTTCTGGCTGCGGCAGGCGCGGCCAGATCTCTACGCAAAGCGGATGGCGTGGTCGGGTCGCCTCATTAGCGAAGCTTTCCAGTTTTTGCAGGACGCGGATAGTATGTTCATCCACGGTGTAGGCGTGAAAGAGGTCAAACTGCATCTGGCCGACGATATTGCCCCACTGCGGCATATAGGCCCACAGTACGCTGTGACGATGCATCGGCACCAAGGCCCGACTTACCGCGCCCGGATGCCGCAGAATCGACAGAAACAGCTCCCGCGCTTTGGGAAGCGTGCACAGAGGCTGCTGAAGATGTCGACGGGCGAAGCGCAGCTGGCGCAGCGTAGTAGAATAAATTCCGGTAATATTCGGCATGCGCACCATGGTGTAAAACATGCGCATGATGGCCACCGGATCGTTGGTGAACAGCGTCTCGTCAATCAGATCGATTAAGGTGCCACGCAGCTGAAATTCACTGTCAATGGCACGAGGCTTTTCATCCTCGCCCAACGCCAGAATCGCCTCGTCAAACAGCTGCAGCAGCATCTGGTTCAGCTCGCCGATACGACCGGTGACGCGATAAAAATCTTTCATCATTCGTTCGACCGGCTCGTTGCCTTCGCCCTGGTAGTTCAGGCGCTGTGCCACGTTCAGCTGGCGATCGAACAACAGCCGGTTATCGTAGCGGCTGAGCGTCAAATGCAGCGCGAAGCGGATACGCCAGAGCAGGGACTGGCACTCATTCAGCTCATTGCGCTCGGCCTGCGTCAAAAAGCCGAAACCGACCATTTCATCGAGCGATGTGGCACCAAAATGACGACGCGCTACCCACAATAGCGTATGAATATCGCGCAGGCCGCCGGGGCTGCTTTTGATATCCGGCTCCAGGTTATAACTGGTGCCATGGTAGCGCTGATGGCGCTCCTGCTGCTCGGCGATTTTGGCCGCGAAAAAGCGGTCGGAAGGCCAGAAGCCTTCGCTAAACACATTTTTCTGCAGCTCAAGAAACAGCGCAACGTCGCCGGTAAGCAGACGTGATTCAATCAGGTTGGTGGCGACGGTAAGGTCTGACAGCCCTTCCAGCAGGCACTCTTCCAGCGTCCTGACGCTGTGGCCCACTTCCAGTTTAAGATCCCACATCAGCGTAAGAAGCTCGCTGGTGCGCTGAGCATCTTCTTCGGAAAGAGGGCGACGGCTCAGGATCAGCACGTCAATATCCGACAGCGGATGCAGCTCGGCCCGCCCGTAGCCGCCAACGGCTACCAGCGCGATATCCTGCTGCTCCGGGAAACCATAAAAGCGCCACAGTCGACGCAGTAATCGGTCAATAAATAGCGTGCGGGCGGCAATAAGCTGCTCAACATTTTCTTGCGCATCAAAGGCCTGCCCTAACCATTGCTGAAAATCTTCCAGGTGCTGTTTCAGCGTATCGCGCGTCAGTTCCGCATCTGTCCATTCGGCAGGAGAATATGCCTGCCCGTCATCTTTCATGGTGGTGTTCACGCCAGCGCTCCCGCATTCTCTGCCGCACAAAGATAAGCAGTGACAATAGCGTTTACCGGCAGTGGAGATCAAAAGAAACCAATAGTTATCAGGCAGCTTTTTTATCGGTACGCCGTCCGGCAAAGCGGTAAGAGCGTGAACCGGAAAGTTTGGGGCTTACCTTACTGACAGAGGTTGGAATACGTAGCGATCGCTCTTTACATCCGGTGACAGGCGCAGGCGTGGCGGGGATAATCATCAGCAAGAGAATGGCTTTTTTATTAATGGCTTATGTAACATCTCGTCTGTCTCGCCTCGTAAAGAGAGGCCAGCCCGCCAGGTACAGAAGCCTCTCGCTTCGTAAAGAGACGAATCAACAGGTTAACCGGGTAAACGTGTTCGTTAACTTAAGCAGGGCAGAAAGCCCATCGGGCGGCATTAAAAGCGGACAGAAACCGCAAAGAAGCGGCCGAAAGAAGAAAGATGTTGGCCCGGCAGCAAGGCAGGCTGCCGGGTTATATCGTAAAAACTACGCGTCAGCGGTCAGGATAGCTGAAATAGTGTCGTCTTTACGCAGCGTCATAATCTCGCAGCCGGTTTCCGTCACTACGATGGTGTGCTCATATTGAGCGGAAAGGCTGCGGTCTTTGGTTTTCACCGTCCAGCCATCTTTCATGCTGCGGATGCGGTAATCGCCTGCGTTGACCATTGGCTCGATAGTAAAGGCCATGCCGGCCTGCAGCACCACGCCGCCGTCGTCCGCATCGTAATGCAGTACCTGAGGCTCTTCGTGAAAGCCTTTACCGATACCGTGACCGCAGTACTCACGCACTACCGAAAAGTCCTGAGCTTCAACAAATTTTTGGATCTCACGGCCAAGGGTGCGCAGACGAATGCCGGGCTTAACCATGCGTAGGGCCAGATAGAGGCTTTCCTGAGTAACACGACACAGGCGCTCGCCCTGGATAGTCGGCTTCCCAACGATATACATTTTAGAGGTATCGCCGTGGTATTCATCTTTAATGACGGTCACGTCGATATTCACAATATCGCCATCCTTCAGGATTTTGTCATCGCTGGGGATACCGTGACACACCACCTCATTGACGGAGATGCAAACGGATTTAGGGAAGCCATGGTAGCCCAGACTGGCCGAAACGGCTTTCTGAGTGTTAACGATATAGTCATGACACAGGCGATCGAGTTCGCCGGTGCTGACGCCTGGCTGGACATGCTCTTCGATCATTTCCAACACTTCTGCCGCCAGGCGACCGGCTACACGCATTTTCGCCATTTCTTCAGGGGTTTTGATTGTAATTGCCATTAATTTAGTCCGCAGCTGTCGCTATTTTCGACAATAATAAAGGAAGTGCAGCAATGTTAGCAGCCCACCTGGCCGCTGCCAATTCCCGTTTACGGCACGGGAGGTAAAGCTAACAATCATTGGCTTCACCTGCGTCTTTATGGTATAAAGCGCGCCGACGATTCTCTGTGAGCAAGATTGCAGAGAAACGCATAACTCTCACTATGTGTAAATAACACACATGTATCGACACGTACGCCGGGGTGCCTTAAAGCGCTGCGCAAGCGGCCCGAGAGGTCGGTCGTATGGGATACATGGAGGCTTAACCCCAATCAATTTACAGAGGTAATCATGGCAACTGTTTCCATGCGCGACATGCTCAAGGCTGGTGTACACTTCGGTCACCAGACCCGTTACTGGAACCCAAAAATGAAGCCATTCATTTTCGGCGCTCGTAACAAAGTTCACATCATCAACCTTGAAAAAACCGTACCAATGTTCAACGAAGCTCTGGCTGAACTGAACAAAATCGCTGCCCGTAAAGGCAAGATTCTGATCGTTGGTACCAAGCGCGCGGCAAGCGAAGCGGTAAAAGAGTCTGCGCTGAGCTGTGACCAGTTCTTCGTAAACCATCGCTGGTTAGGCGGCATGCTGACTAACTGGAAAACCGTTCGTCAGTCCATCAAACGTCTGAAAGATCTGGAAACTCAGTCTCAGGACGGCACTTTTGACAAACTGACCAAAAAAGAAGCGCTGATGCGTGCTCGTGAACTGGCCAAGCTGGAAAACAGCCTGGGCGGTATCAAAGACATGGGCGGCCTGCCAGACGCGCTGTTCGTTGTCGATGCTGACCACGAACACATTGCTATCAAAGAAGCAAACAACCTGGGCATCCCGGTTTTCGCTATCGTTGATACCAACTCTGATCCAGACGGCGTTGACTACATCATCCCAGGCAACGACGATGCAATCCGTGCTGTAAGCCTGTACCTGACCGCTGTGGCTACCACCGTACGTGAAGGTCGCTCTCAGGACCTGGCTCAGCAGGCAGAAGAAAGCTTCGCTGAAGCTGAGTAATAAGGTTTGCTCCATAGAGAGCCCTTATACCCGTCAGGGTAAAATCAGATGTTAATCTGTAAGGGGCCTTAATTGGCCCCTTTATTTTGAATTCGCTTTGCCGCTGGTGACCCATCGGCGGGGCAATATTTCTCCCGAGAAACAGGCATCTGTTGTGGCGCCATCAGGCGAACCGGGCAGATGCTGAGCTAACCGAGGATTCGAGAATGGCTGAAATTACTGCTGCTCTGGTAAAAGAACTGCGCGAGCGCACTGGCGCTGGCATGATGGATTGTAAAAAAGCGCTGACCGAAGCTAGCGGCGACATCGAGCTGGCAATCGAGAACATGCGTAAATCTGGCGCGATCAAAGCGGCGAAAAAAGCAGGCAACGTGGCTGCTGACGGCGTGATCAAAACCAAAATCGACGGCAACTACGGCGTGATTCTGGAAGTTAACTGCCAGACCGACTTCGTGGCCAAAGATGGCGGTTTCCAGGCATTCGCTGACAAGGTGCTGGATGCGGCTGTTACCGGCAAAATCACCGACGTTGAAGTGCTGAAAGCCCAGTTCGAAGAAGAGCGCGTGGCGCTGGTAGCGAAAATCGGCGAGAACATCAACATCCGTCGTGTCGCTACGCTGGAAGGCGATGTGCTGGGCAGCTACCTGCACGGCGCACGCATCGGCGTGCTGATCTCTGCAACCAACGCTGACGAAGAGCTGGTTAAGCAGCTGGCCATGCACGTTGCAGCAAGCAAGCCAGAATTCGTTAAGCCAGAAGACGTGTCTGCGGACGTGGTAGAAAAAGAATACCAGGTTCAGCTGGATATCGCGATGCAGTCCGGTAAGCCGAAAGAAATCGCAGAGAAAATGGTTGAAGGCCGCATGAAGAAATTCACCGGCGAAGTTTCTCTGACCGGTCAGCCTTTCGTGATCGACCCGTCTAAAACCGTTGGCCAGCTGCTGAAAGAGCAGGGCGCTGACGTGGTTAACTTCATCCGCTTTGAAGTGGGCGAAGGTATTGAGAAAGCTGAGACCGACTTCGCAGCAGAAGTTGCGGCAATGTCTAAGCAGTCTTAATCGTTTGACCAGAACCGCCATCCGGCGGTTCTTTTTTATCTGCCGTATCCGGCAATTTTCAGCCTCATCCCAATAGCATTTTCTCACTACTCGCGGGATGATAGCGCAGATTTAACTCCTCAATACTGCTTCCAGGAAAAAAACCATGGCAACCAATGCAAAACCTGTTTATCAACGTATCCTGCTGAAACTGAGCGGCGAAGCTCTGCAAGGCGCGGAAGGCTTCGGTATCGACGCCAGCGTGCTGGATCGTATGGCTCAGGAAGTGAAGGAACTGGTTGAGCTGGGTATTCAGGTAGGTGTGGTTATCGGTGGTGGCAACCTGTTTCGCGGTGCGGGCCTGGCACAGGCCGGCATGAATCGCGTGGTGGGCGACCACATGGGTATGCTGGCAACCGTGATGAACGGTCTGGCAATGCGTGATGCGCTGCACCGCGCCTACGTGAATGCTCGCCTGATGTCAGCTATTCCGCTGAACGGCGTGTGCGATAACTACAGCTGGGCAGAAGCGATCAGCCTGCTGCGTAACAATCGCGTGGTGATCTTTTCTGCCGGTACCGGCAACCCGTTCTTTACTACAGATTCAGCAGCCTGCCTGCGTGGCATCGAGATCGAAGCGGACGTTGTCCTGAAAGCGACCAAGGTCGACGGCGTTTATTCAGAAGATCCGGTCAAAAACCCGGACGCTACGCTCTACGATCAGCTGAGCTATACCGAAGTGTTGGAACGTGAACTGAAAGTCATGGATCTGGCTGCCTTTACGCTGGCCCGTGACCATAACCTGCCAATTCGCGTCTTCAACATGAACAAGCCGGGTGCGCTGCGCCGCGTCGTGATGGGTGAAAAAGAAGGCACCCTGATTACGCAATAATGTCCGTTAGCACGTAAAATAAGGTATATTCTGCCTTTGTAGTGCGTTACGCACGCTAACAGATAGCTAACAGGCTCTGCTGAGCCTGTCAGGTTAACCAGAATTCAAGGGTTACAACGTGATTAACGAAATCAGAAAAGATGCTGAAACGCGCATGGACAAGTGCCTGGAAGCATTCAAAAACCACATCAGCAAAATCCGTACCGGCCGCGCATCGCCAAGCATTCTTGACGGTATTATGGTCGATTACTACGGCTCCGCCACGCCGCTGCGTCAGCTGGCCAGCGTGACCGTAGAAGACTCCCGCACGCTGAAAATCAACGTATTTGACCGCTCTATCAGCGCGGCCGTTGAAAAAGCGATCATGGCCTCCGACCTGGGTCTGAACCCAAGCTCAGCGGGCAGCGATATTCGCGTACCGCTTCCGGCACTGACGGAAGAGCGTCGTAAAGACCTGATTAAAATCGTGCGTGGCGAAGCCGAGCAGGGTCGCGTTTCCGTACGTAACGTACGTCGTGACGCCAACGATAAAGTTAAAGCGCTGCTGAAAGATAAAGAAATCAGCGAAGATGAAGAGCGTCGTTCTCAGGATGATATCCAGAAGATGACCGACGTATTTATCAAGAAAGTAGATGCCGCGCTGGCAGAAAAAGAAGCGGAGCTGATGGACTTCTGAGTCGATCCGCACCGTGACTTAACGCCGTACAGATTGCCTTCTCCAGAGGGTAGCCTTACGGCGTTTTGCATTTAATTCACCGGCTGGCAGCTTATGGTCGCCGGTCACTACACAGAGCACCTTCATGAAGCAACTGACCATTCTCGGTTCCACCGGTTCAATCGGTACCAGTACGCTGGCCGTTATTAAAGCGAATCCCGATCTGTTCGCCGTTAAGGCGCTGGTGGCCGGGCGTAACGTTGGGCTGATGGCGGAACAGTGTCTTACTTTTCGACCCGCCTGGGCCGCAATGGCAGACGAAACGTCCGCGCGCGAGCTGCGGCTGCGGCTGAAAGAGCTGAACGTGTCAACGGAAGTGCTGAGCGGCGAGCAGGCAGCCTGCGATCTGGCCGCGCTGGACGACGTGGATCAGGTTATGGCAGCAATTGTTGGCGCAGCGGGCCTGCTGCCCACGCTGGCGGCCATACGCGCCGGTAAGGCCGTGCTGCTGGCTAATAAAGAGTCGCTGGTCACCTGCGGCCAGCTGTTTCTGGAGGCGGTCAGCGAATGTAAAGCGCAGCTGCTGCCGGTGGATAGCGAGCATAATGCCATTTTTCAGAGTTTGCCCGCTTCCCTCCAGCGCCAGTTAGGATACGCTTCTCTACAAGATAATGGCATCGACAGCATTATTCTTACGGGATCGGGTGGCCCTTTTCGTGAAACGCCGCTGGCTGACCTGGCGCTAATGACGCCGGACCAGGCCTGCGCGCATCCGAACTGGACGATGGGGCGGAAAATCTCCGTCGATTCGGCCACCATGATGAATAAAGGTTTGGAATATATTGAAGCCCGCTGGCTTTTTAACGCGACCGACGCGCAGATGGAAGTTGTACTGCATCCGCAATCGGTGATCCATTCTATGGTGCGCTACCGTGACGGCAGCGTTATCGCACAAATGGGATCGCCGGATATGCGTACGCCTATCGCTCATGTCATGGCCTGGCCGCAGCGTGTGCCCTCCGGCGCAAAACCGCTGGATTTCACCCGCATGGGCGCCCTGACGTTTGGCGAGCCGGATTACGCGCGCTACCCCTGCCTCAAGCTGGCTATTGATGCCTGCAAAACAGGGCAGGCTGCCACCACCGCGCTGAATGCCGCCAATGAGATTGCCGTAGCCGCTTTTCTTGATGCGCAAATTCGTTTTACCGATATTGCGCACGTGAACATGAGCGTGCTGGAAACGCTTTCCTGTCGCGAACCAGAGAGCGTAGAAGCGGTACTGGATATCGACAGACGCGCGCGCGCTGCCGCAAAAGTTTGTCTGGCACGCTTTCCCGTCACGCGTTAACCAGTGCGCGTTTGTGGGGCAGGGGTGGAGGTGTTACAATCTGCGCCCGTCCTGAAAACGACGTAGCGATACAGCGACCGCCGTGTTCGACACGGCTTTTTTACGTCAAGCGGGCAAACTATTTCAGAAACCGTCGTATTTCTGATTAAAGGAAATAATTACGCGTTATGTCGTCCGAAAATCAAATAAAAACCGATGACCAGTCGGGAGATAATCCCCGTCACGTGGCCATCATTATGGATGGCAATGGCCGCTGGGCCAAAAACCAGGGGAAAATGCGCATTACCGGCCACAAAGCGGGCGTGAAGTCCGTGCGTCGTGCGGTAAGCTTTGCCGTCAGCAATAAGCTGGATGCGCTGACCCTGTATGCCTTCAGCAGCGAAAACTGGAACCGTCCTCCGCAAGAGGTCATGGCGCTGATGGAGCTTTTTATGTGGGCTCTGGACAGCGAGGTGAAGAGTCTCCATAAACATAATGTTCGTCTGCGAATTATTGGCGATACGGGCCGATTTAACGCCCGTTTGCAGGAGCGTATCCGGCGCGCCGAAGAACTGACTCAGCAAAATAATGGACTTACCCTGAACATTGCCGCGAATTATGGCGGACGTTGGGATATTATTCATAGCGTCAGGAAAATTGCAGAACAGGTACAGGAAGGTCTGGTTCGTCCGGATCAAATCGAGGAAGACACCCTCGCACAGTACCTTTGTCTCAACGATCTGGCGCCTGTGGATTTGGTAATAAGGACAGGGGGAGAGCATCGAATCAGTAACTTCTTGCTGTGGCAGGTTGCCTATGCAGAGTTCTTTTTTACCGATGTTCTCTGGCCTGATTTTGATGAACAAGTTTTTGAAGGTGCACTGAATGCGTTTGCACAACGAGAGCGTCGCTTTGGCGGCGCAGCACCCGGCGGCGCCTGAGCGCACTGGGGGTAATCCTTGCTGAAGTCACGCCTGATTACCGCATTGATACTTATCCCGATTGTGATTGCGGCCTTATTTCTGTTGCCGCCGGCCGGTTTTGCTATCGTCACGCTGGTCATCTGTATGCTGGCAGCCTGGGAATGGGGCCAGTTTGCTGGCCTGGCTTCAGGTTCGCAGCGCATCTGGCTCGCGGTACTGTGCGGGCTACTGCTGTCAGTCATGACGTTTACGCTACCTGCCTGGCACCCCGTTCATCTCCCCCTTATTGCGGGCTCGCTCTGGGCGTCGCTGGGATGGTGGATAGTCGCGCTGCTGCTGGTGCTGACCTATCCTGTCTCGGCGGCACTGTGGCGCTCGTCTCGTGCTTTACGCCTGCTGTTTGGCATTCTGACCATCGTGCCTTTCTTTTGGGGGATGGTAGCGCTACGCCAGTATCATTACGACAGCGACCATTTCGCGGGCGCCTGGTGGCTGCTCTACGTGCTGTTTCTGGTGTGGGGTGCAGATTCCGGCGCCTACATGTTTGGTCGCCTCTTCGGCAAACATAAGCTGGCACCTAAAGTGTCGCCGGGAAAAACCTGGGAAGGATTCTTTGGCGGTCTGGTCACGACGGGCGTGATCGCCTGGCTGTTTGGCCTGTGGGCGCCGCTGAGCGTATCACCTGTCACCTTGCTGACCTGCTCGATTGTCGCTACGTTGGCCTCCGTATTGGGGGATTTAACCGAAAGCATGTTCAAGCGTGAAGCCGGCATCAAAGACAGCGGGCAGCTTATTCCTGGTCATGGTGGTATTCTGGATCGTATCGATAGTCTGACGGCGGCAGTACCGGTCTTTGCCTGCCTGCTGTTGCTGGCTTTCGGCACGCTATAAGGGACGTTATGTTGAGTATACTCTGGAGCCTTGGGGCCTTTATCGTTGCGCTGGGCATTCTGATTACCGTGCACGAATTTGGCCATTTTTGGGTAGCACGCCGCTGCGGCGTTAAAGTTGAACGCTTCTCGGTCGGCTTTGGCAAAGCATTGTGGCGGCGTCGCGATAGCCAGGGTACCGAGTATGTTATTGCACTGATCCCGCTGGGCGGCTACGTGAAGATGCTCGACGAACGTGTCGAAAGCGTGCCGCCTGAGCTTCGCCATCTCTCCTTTAACAACAAAACCGTTGCGCAGCGTGCCGCTATTATCAGCGCCGGACCCCTGGCTAATTTCCTGTTTGCCATCTTTGCTTACTGGCTGGTTTTTATCATCGGTGTGCCTGGCGTTCGGCCGGTAGTTGGCGAAATAGTAAGCGGCTCGCAGGCGGCAGAGGCGCAAATTGCGCCTGGAATGGAACTTAAAGCCGTTGATGGTATCGAAACGCCTGACTGGGAAGCTGTGCGAATGGCGCTGGTAGCGAAAATTGGCGACCAGCAAACGACGCTCAGCGTGGCGCCTTTTGGCTCGAACCAGGTGAAGGACGTCCGGCTTGATTTGCGTAACTGGCATTTTGCGCCTGACAGAGAAGATCCGGTTGCTTCTTTGGGCATGCATCCTCGGGGCCCACAGGTCGAAACCGTGCTGGCGGACATTCAGACCGGCTCGGCTGCGGCAAGAGCAGGTTTGCAAGCGGGCGACAGGATCGTTAAAGTCGGGGGTCAGCCGTTAGCTCAGTGGCAGCAGTTTGTCGCCGAAGTTCGCGACAGTCCGGGCAAACCGCTGAAGGTAGAAGTGGAGCGACAGGGCGCCTTCATAGACCTGACGTTGACGCCGGATAGTAAGCCGGGGAACAAAGTGGAAGGATTTGCGGGCGTTGTCCCACGTATCGTTCCGCTGCCGGATGAATATAAAACGGTTCGCCAGTATGGGCCGTTTGCGGCCGTTGGTGAGGCCAGCGTGAAGACCTGGCAGCTGATGAAGCTGACGGTGACCATGCTGGGCAAGCTGATAGTTGGCGAAGTGAAGTTGAATAATCTCAGCGGGCCGATTTCGATCGCCCAGGGTGCTGGGATGTCGGCGGAATATGGCTTGATTTATTACCTGATGTTTCTTGCGCTGATAAGCGTGAATCTTGGGATTATCAATCTGTTCCCCTTGCCGGTATTAGATGGTGGACATTTGCTGTTTCTGGCGATCGAAAAGATCAAAGGTGGGCCGGTGTCTGAGCGAGTTCAGGACTTCAGTTATCGCATTGGCTCGGTTTTGCTGGTGCTGTTAATGGGGCTTGCACTATTCAATGATTTCTCGCGTCTCTGACAGAATCAAACCTGTCCGATGTGAGAACCAGTTAGGAAGAATGCATAACAACGATGGCGATGAAAAAGTTGCTCATAGCGTCGCTGCTGTTTAGCAGCGCCACCGTATACGCGGCAGATGGCTTCGTGGTGAAGGATATCCATTTCGAAGGCCTGCAGCGAGTCGCCGTCGGGGCGGCATTGCTCAGTATGCCTGTCCGCGTAGGAGATACCGTCTCCGATGATGATCTCAGTAATACCATCCGCGCCCTTTTTGCGACCGGGAACTTCGAAGATGTTCAGGTACTGCGCGACGGCAATACGCTGATCGTTCAGGTGAAAGAGCGTCCAACCATTGCCAGCATCACCTTCTCCGGCAACAAAGCGGTGAAGGATGACATGCTTAAGCAGAACCTTGAAGCCTCAGGCGTGCGCGTGGGCGAAGCGCTGGATCGCACCACTATCTCGACTATCGAGAAAGGGCTGGAAGACTTCTACTACAGCGTCGGTAAATATAGCGCCAGCGTCAAAGCTGTGGTTACGCCGCTGCCGCGTAACCGTGTCGATCTGAAGCTGGTCTTCACCGAAGGCGTCTCGGCAAAAATTCAACAGATTAACGTGGTCGGTAATAAGGCCTTCAGCTCGGACGAGCTGATCTCCCGCTTCCAGCTGCGTGATGAAGTGCCGTGGTGGAACCTGGTCGGTGACCGTAAATACCAGAAGCAGAAACTGGCAGGCGACCTGGAAACCCTGCGTAGCTTCTATCTGGATCGCGGCTACGCGCGCTTTAACATTGATTCTACGCAGGTCAGCCTGACGCCGGATAAAAAAGGTATCTACATCACCATCAACATCACCGAAGGCGATCAATACAAGCTTTCCGGCGTAGTGGTGAACGGCAGCATGGCGGGGCATTCGGCAGAAGTAGAATCCCTGTCCAAAATTCAGCCGGGCGAACTCTATAACGGTGCCAAAGTCACCAAAATGGAAGACGACATCAAGAAGATGTTCGGTCGCTACGGTTATGCCTATCCGCGCGTCATGACGCAGCCAGAAATCAACGATGCGGATAAAACCGTCAAGCTGCACGTTAACGTAGACGCGGGCAATCGCTACTACGTGCGTAAAGTGCGTTTTGAAGGCAACGACACCTCAAAAGATTCCGTTTTGCGCCGCGAAATGCGCCAGATGGAAGGGGCATGGCTGGGTAGCGATCTGGTCGAGCAGGGCAAAGAGCGCCTGAATCGTACCGGCTACTTCGAAACGGTTGAAACCGATACGCAGCGCGTGCCTGGCGCTCCCGATCAGGTGGACGTGGTCTACAAGGTTAAAGAGCGCAATACCGGTACCTTCAACTTCGGTGTCGGTTACGGTACGGAAAGCGGCGTTAGCTTCCAGGTTGGCGTGACGCAGGAAAACTGGCTGGGCACCGGTAATACCGTGGGCATCAGCGGCACCAAAAATGATTACCAGACCTATGCTGAATTCTCACTGACCGACCCGTACTTTACGGTCGACGGTGTCAGCCTGGGCGGCCGCGTCTTCTACAACGACTTTAAAGCGGATGACGCGGATCTGTCTGACTATACCAACAGAAGCTATGGTCTGGACGGGACGCTGGGCTTCCCGGTTAATGAAAACAACACGCTGCGCGTGGGCCTGGGCTATGTCCATAACGACCTGTCTAACATGCAGCCGCAGATTTCAATGTTCCGTTATCTGCGCTCCGTGGGACAGAATCCAGACCAGAACAAGGATGCTGAATATTCAGCAGACGACTTCACGTTTAACTACGGCTGGACGTATAACACGCTGGACCGCGGCTTCTTCCCAACGTCGGGTAACCGTACCAACCTGAATGGTAAAATTACCATCCCAGGGTAAGACAATGCCTTCTATAAAGCGACGCTGGATACGCAGCAGTATATGCCGCTGAATCAGGATCGTACCTGGGTACTGTTGGGACGTGGGCGTGTAGGTTACGGTGATGGGCTGAGCGGCAAAGAACTGCCGTTCTACGAGAACTTCTATGCGGGTGGTTCAAGCACCGTACGTGGTTTCCGCTCCAATACCATTGGACCAAAAGCGGCCTATTACAATAACAACTCCAGCACCTGTTCAACGGGAACGCTGTGTGATTCCAACGATGCCGTGGGCGGTAACGCCATGGCGACAGCCAGCGCTGAGCTGATTACGCCAACGCCGTTCCTTAGCGAAAAATACGCTAACTCCGTGCGTACCTCACTGTTTGTCGATGCCGGTACCGTGTGGGATACCGCATGGGAAAATACCGCAGAGACGCGTGCAGCAGGCATCCCGGATTACAGCGACCCGGGCAATATTCGTATGTCCGCCGGTTTGGCGCTGCAGTGGATGTCGCCACTGGGGCCACTGGTGTTCTCATATGCTCAGCCGTTTAAGAAATATGATGGAGATAAAGCCGAGCAGTTCCAGTTTAATATTGGTAAAACCTGGTAAGCTGCTACGCTTTGCAAACTTTGAGAAAAGCGCTGTCTGACTTTTCTCAACGCTCGCGGTGTGATACCGCGAGTATCGCGCCGTTCACGGGCAGCCTCGTGCTGCCTTAACGCGCAACACATGTGTCTTTGACACAAACGTTGATGGTAAGGAGTTTATAGTGAAAAAGTTGTTGTGTGCCGCAGGCCTCTCTCTCGCTCTGGCAGTTTCCGCTGGCGCTCAGGCTGCTGATAAAATTGCAGTGGTAAACGTTTCCAGCATTTTCCAACAGTTACCGGCGCGTGCGACAGTTGCGAAACAGCTTGAAAACGAGTTTAAAGGCCGTGCAACTGAACTGCAGGGAATGGAACGCGATCTGCAAACTAAAATGCAGCGTCTGCAGCGTGATGGTTCTACCATGAAAGCAAGCGAGCGCAGCCGTCTGGAAAAAGACGTGATGGCACAGCGTGAAACCTTCTCCAGCAAAGCGCAGGCTTTCGAGCAGGATAACCGCCGCCGTCAGGCCGAAGAGCGTAACAAAATCCTGAGCCGTATTCAGGATGCCGTGAAAAAAGTGGCGTCTGACGAAGGTTACGATGTCGTGGTCGATGCCAATGCCGTGGCTTATGCCAGCTCATCTAAAGACATCACTGCTGATGTTCTGAAACAGGTTAAATAATCAATGTCTTCAATTCGACTGGCTGATTTAGCCCAGCAGTTGGATGCAGATTTGCACGGAGATGGCGATATCGTCATCTCCGGCATTGCTTCTATGCACTCCGCCCAATCCGGTCAAATCACCTTTCTTGCCAACAGTCGCTATCGCGAACAGCTTGCGACCTGCCAGGCTTCCGCCGTGGTGCTACAGGCTGCGGACATAGAATTTTGCCAGAGTGCCGCTCTGGTAGTGAAAGACCCTTATCTGACCTATGCGCGTATGGCGCAGATTCTGGACACCACGCCTCAGCCAGCGACGAATATTGCGCCAGGCGCAGTTATCGACGCGACGGCGAAGCTGGGTAACAATGTTTCCGTCGGCGCGAACGCCGTTATCGAATCTGGCGTCGAGCTGGGTGATAACGTAGTGATTGGTGCCGGCTGCTTTATCGGTAAAAAACCCGCATTGGTGCAGGTACGCGCCTGTGGGCCAACGTTTCCGTTTATCACGAAGTGCAAATCGGCGAAAACTGTCTGATCCAGTCAGGCACCGTCATCGGCGCGGACGGCTTTGGTTACGCCAACGATCGCGGCAACTGGGTGAAAATTCCCCAGCTGGGTACGGTCATTATTGGCGATCGCGTAGAGATTGGCGCCTGTACCACTATCGATCGCGGCGCGTTGGATAACACTCAGATTGGGAATGGTGTTATCATTGACAACCAATGCCAGATTGCACACAACGTGGTGATTGGCGACAATACTGCGGTAGCAGGCGGCGTGATCATGGCCGGTAGCCTTAAAATTGGCCGCTACTGCATGATTGGCGGCGCCAGCGTGATCAACGGCCACATGGAAATATGTGACAAAGTGACGGTAACGGGGATGGGAATGGTTATGCGACCAATCACGCAACCTGGGGTATACTCGTCCGGGATCCCGCTGCAACCGAATAAAAACTGGCGTAAAACCGCCGCACTGGTCATGAACATCGATGAGATGAGCAAGCGCTTAAAAGCTGTTGAGCGTAAAGTCAGCGCGGAGTAAGCGTCTGGTTGTTGAACGGCCTTCACTATTCCGCCGCACCTTGTGGAATATAAAAAGAATGCTAAGCATGGAAGGCTGGTGCACGGAAACTGATTTGCGGCCTGCGGACGAGTGACTCGTTGCAGGCCGTGTTATTGATGCCATCAGAATTTTTTAGGACAGGAAGAGTATTTTGACTACTGAAACTCATACTCTGAAAATTGAAGAGATTATTGAACTGCTGCCGCACCGTTACCCGTTTCTGCTGGTCGATCGCGTACTGGAATTTGAAGAACACAAGTTTCTGCGTGCGGTAAAAAACGTATCGGTCAACGAACCGTTTTTCCAGGGCCATTTCCCTGGTAAACCGATTTTTCCAGGCGTGCTGATTTTAGAAGCCATGGCGCAGGCGACCGGTATTCTGGCGTTTAAAAGCGTGGGCAAACTTGAGCCAGGCGAACTGTACTATTTTGCCGGTATTGACGAGGCTCGCTTCAAGCGTCCGGTCGTTCCAGGCGATCAGATGATTATGGAAGTCACCTTCGAGAAAACCCGCCGTGGTCTTACCCGCTTTAAGGGCGTGGCGACCGTTGACGGTAAAATTGTCTGCGAAGCAACCATGATGTGTGCCCGCAGCCGGGAGGCGTAATTCGTGATTGATGAAACTGCTGTTATCCACCCCAGTTCTGTGATTGAAGAGGGCGCCATTATTGGCGCTCGCGTGCATATTGGCCCGTTTTGCTTTATCGGCGCTGACGTCGAGATTGGCGAAGGCACGGTGCTGAAATCGCATGTAGTCATCAATGGCCACACTAAAATTGGTAAAGAGAACACGATTTACCAGTTTGCTACCATTGGCGAAGCTAACCAGGATCTGAAATATGCTGGCGAGCCAACCCGCGTGGAAGTTGGCGATCGCAACAGCATTCGCGAAAGCGTGACCATCCATCGCGGCACCTCGCAGGCGGATGGTCTGACTAAAGTGGGCAGTGATAACCTGCTGATGGTCAATGTGCACGTGGCGCACGACTGTATCATTGGCGATCGCTGCATCCTTGCCAATAACGCTACGCTTGGCGGCCACGTCACCGTGGATGACTTTGCCATTATTGGCGGGATGACAGCCGTTCATCAGTTCTGCATTATTGGCGCACACGTGATGGTAGGCGGCTGTTCTGGCGTCGCTCAGGACGTACCGCCTTTCGTGATCGCCCAGGGCAACCACGCCACGCCGTTTGGTATCAACCTGGTTGGCCTGCAGCGTCGTGGCTTCAGCAAAGAAGCGCTACATGCGATCCGCAACGCTTATAAGGTGCTTTATCGCAGCGGTAAGACGCTGGACGAAGCGAAGCCGGAAATTGCCGACATCGCTCGCGAGCACCCTGAAGTGCAGCCTTTCTTTGATTTCTTCGCCCGCTCAACCCGGGGTCTGATCCGTTAAGCCCATGCCTCAACCATTAACGATAGCCCTGGTCGCCGGAGAAACCTCCGGCGATATTCTTGGTGCCGGTCTGATCCGCGCCCTGAAGAGCAAGCATCCGGATACGCGCTTTGTCGGCGTTGCCGGGCCGCTAATGCAGGCGGAAGGCTGCGAAGCCTGGTACGAAATGGAAGAGCTGGCGGTGATGGGCGTTGTGGAAGTGCTGGAGCGCCTGCCGCGCCTGCTGAAAATTCGCCGCGATCTGACGCAGCGATTCAGCGAGCTTAAGCCGGATGTTTTTGTCGGCATCGATGCGCCAGACTTTAATATCACGCTGGAAGGCCGCCTTAAACAGCGTGGCATCCGCACTATCCACTATGTCAGCCCCTCCGTATGGGCGTGGCGACAGAAGCGCGTCTTTAAGATCGGCCGCTCTACCGATCTGGTGCTGGCCTTTTTACCGTTTGAAAAAGCCTTTTACGATCGCTATAACGTTCCCTGCCGCTTTATTGGCCATACAATGGCCGATGCGATGCCGATCGAGCCGGATAAACGTGCCGCGCGACGGGAGCTGGGCATTGCGGAAGAGGTGCCCTGTCTGGCGCTTTTACCAGGTAGCCGCAACGCAGAAGTAGAAATGCTCAGCGCCGATTTCCTGCGTA
>NZ_DALZCD010000016.1:0-27404 GCF_031978025.1 Erwinia sp. | reverse complement strand
AAGATACAGACGCTCGCTAGTGAGATGCTTTTCAGTAAACGTCCGCTTTGTGCCAAAAGCGGGCGTCACTCTCACAAAACGTTTAATCTGCAATTTAACCATAGCGCTACTCTCGTCATCGAAAATAAAATGCAGATCTTATGTCGCACGTTAAGCAACCTGCTCGCTTCCTGTGCCAATTAGCGCCTGCCCGTCCTATAAATAAAATGCTCAATTTGCATAAACATTTTTTATCTGCAAATCCTCTTGAGAGACAACGCTTTAGGGATGTGCAATGATTGCAAAACATTTTACAGTTTGGTTTCGCCACCATGCCTTCTGTCCCCTACCCTGTATTAACGCTTTTGGCCCTAACGCTGTTACTGGTTAAGGCGCTGTTCCCCGCGAATCAGCGTCATCACGGTACCCTCTTTTTTCTTTCTGCATGCATCCTTCTCATTACAATCAGTACGCTGCGCTGGGAATATAATGACGTCTTCCTGAGAAATATTCAGTCTTGCCTGGCAATGATTTTGCCGCCTGTCGCCTGGCACAGCTTCATCTCCATGGCGCGCATCAGCAGGCAGCGTTACCTTATACAGTTACTGGCACCGGTAACGCTGGCTTTATGCATCAAACTAGCATGGCCCTCGTCGACAGACTGGCTTCTTATACTCTTATTTACCGGTTACGGATGTAGCCTGCTTAACGCTGCCCGACAGGGAGAGCGCCTGTTGACATCATGTCGACTGGATGACTTAGTACAGACGAAAAGGATGGCTTTCTTAGCAGGGGGAGTGCTGTGTATGTCCGCATTCACCGATATGCTGATCGTGTTTGATTTCGGTATAACAGGCGGCAAACTCGCCCCTGACATTGTCGTGATTTCGCAGACAATGCTGTTGCCTTTTATAGGTGCAGCAATTTTAGCGGCAGGAAAACGTGTTGAGTCGACTGATACCAACGAAGAAACTGTACCGCCTTGTCCCCCTCCAGCAGAGGCGGAGGTGTCCCAAACATTCAATATGCTGGAGAAAAAGGTACGTGAGAGCCAGCTTTATCTTAACCCCGATCTAACGCTTGCACTTCTCGCAAGGAAAGCGGGGATACCTGCTCGTCAGCTGTCAGGTGCAGTTAACGCGGCCAGCCAGGGAAATGTCTCTCAGTGGATAAACGGTTTCCGTATTGAAAAGGCAAAGGAGCTGCTGGTAAACACCCCTTTGCCCGTTACGGAAATTATGCTGGAGTCAGGATTCACCACAAAATCTAATTTCAATCGCGAGTTTCAACGTATTGTGGGCGCCTCTCCTACGGCTTTTCGTCAGCAGGCGCGCGATATTTTAGCGACACGCTCAGAAATGCGCTGATTTTATCTGCGAGTTGATGATGAATCTTGCTTCGGCTAATTCCGTTCGCATCGCTACAAACAATGCCGTCGCCCGGCGACTCCTTATTGAGCAGACCTTCCGCGCCGGTTTTGCAGAGTTGCATGAAACTGAAGTGCGTTGTCCCCGCAATGACTTCATACGTTCTCCATTGCGGCTTTATCCAGGCGGTCAGATAACCCGACTCCTGCGCTGCTGGCAGCCTGGCTACATTATCCATCTGGGCGGCCAGAAGCAGAACGGGTATATCAATCTGGCTCAGACTTTGAGGGGTAAAGCCAGGTGCCAGGCCGAGGTCGAGCGAAACTACCGTTTTGATTCTTGCGTCCCGGTAATTTGCCGATAACGCGTCGCGTGTCTGCACCGAATCAATACCCAGTTTGTTAATTAAAATACAGTCACCCCGCTGCGGCTGCGGCTGGCAGTCATGGATAAATTCCCCCGGGTCAAATTGCGCGCCAGCAAGCGAGAGCACGGTCCAGCCGCCAAGTGAATGACCTAAAGCGGCAATACGACCCTTATCGGTTTCGCCAAATAGCCGGGGAAAGCCAGTAACAAAATCGATAGTTCGGCTAATATCCAGCGGACGCTGCCACAGTTTTTTCGCTTCATCCGGATCCTGATTAAAGGTGGTGGTGCCGGGATGATCGGGTGCAGCCACAATATAACCCTGCATCGCCATAATCTGCGCAAGCCAGGATAAATTTCGCCAGTTGCCATTGTAACCGTGCGAAATAACTAAAAGCGGGTGCGCTCCCGGCGCGGGCGGTGCATTGCGGGTAACGGAAACACCCTCGAACGCAGCGTTCTCTCCTACCTTTTCAACCTTATCAGGCGCAGCAGCGGGGTACCATACTGCCAGTTTCAGCGTCCTCTCATGTGGGGCTGTTAAATCAAGCTGACGGAATCCAGGATAAGCCCTGACCTCCATGGCGAAAAGTAAAAGTAAAAGAATCCCTGACTCGATGAACATATGCCTACCCTCTTCGAATGAATGAGGGTGTATTCATAATAGAAATCCCCAGTGGCCGCGTCCTTGAACATGATTCAGGTCGTTCTGGGACCTATAAAAATTATATCTGACCACTTATCGGTAGCTGTGCGATAAGGATGAACGCGATAAGTGCGGTTAAACCTGATAATCAACAGAAAAGAGAGGCTACATCAGCGGCGGCGTTATTCAGCCCGCGTGATACCTGCCGCTTCTGAATTTCAGCCGGTCCAGGGCGTCTATGATGTCCGCTATTCGCTCACAGTGGACATCATAGATTAGAACCGCTTAGTGACAAAAGCGGACGTTGCCCCGCGTCCTTTGTGCCGGAACCCGTCAGCCGGCGCTTTATCACCGCGTCCGGCATCTGAGACGCGGCCTGAAGGTTCAGGATGTGTTCTTCATAAAGCCGCCGCGGCTGGCGCCCGGAGGCTGACCGTTGATACGCTTGAACGCCCGACTGAACGCCGCTTGCGATGTATAGCCCAGACGCTGGGCTACCGTGTCGATAGAGAGATTCTCCTGACTGAGCCACTGACTGGCGAGCCGCATACGAAACTCCGTTGCATAGCGCAGAGGCGGCACGCCAATTGTCGCCTTAAAGCGATCGGCAAAAACAGAACGGGATACATACGACTCCGCGGCCAGTTCAGCAACCGTCCATTCTTTGCCTGGCTGACGGTGTATAGCCAGTATGGCTCGGGCAAGACGCGGATCACGCAATGCCGCAAAAAGGCCCGATGCGGTTTCACAGCCACATTCAATCCATCCACGTACAATCATCGAGGCCGTTACCTCGGCAAGACGAGCCAGAATACCGGCAAAGCCAATACGCCCTGAGCATATTTCGCTTTTCATGGCATACAGGATGGCCACCAGACCAGGATAGCGCTGCTGGTCAGTATTGGCCACAATGACTTCCGGCATCAGTTTACCCAGCCCCTGCATACCGCCGAGATCGAATTCCATACAACCGTAAAAGAGCACTGCGCCTGGTGTTGGGTGCGTGCTGGGGCACGTATCAACTCCGCTAACGGCTTCACCCAGGGGAGCCGTGGCGAAGTTGTCGATATGTTGAAAAACCGCCTCGGGGTCTGAAAGGAGCTGATGCTTTCCCCCTTGAGGCATGAACACAGCATCGCCCGCCGCAAGCTTATGAAGCGTGCCGTCATTGGTACGTAAGAAAGCGGTGCCAACGGCCAGATAATGAAAGTAAGCGTGCCCCTGCCTGTCATCAAACCCCAGCCCAAAAGAAGAGCCGGTCTGAATGCGGCGATACTGGACGCCGCGCAGGCGCATGCCTGTCAATAGTTCACTGATAAGATCGGACGTCAGAGCCAATTGTTCCATAACGATCACTTCAGGCGTTTCAAGCATAAGGTAAGGACTCAGCATCATAGATCGTCCTGCCACTCGGTGCCAAACTTTCCGCTGTGATTATTATCGAGGGATACGCAAGATGAGAAATAACGTGAACAATGCTGTGCCAGAGTCTGCTAATGCAGAGGAGCCAACGGAAGCAGCATGGACGGCTATATTTTCTCTGGCAATGGGCGTGTTTGGCTTGCTGACGGCAGAATACCTGCCTGCCAGTCTGCTGACGCCTATGGCTGCTGACCTGCATGTTTCGGAGGCCCTTGCTGGCCAGGCGGTGACCGTAACGGCAGTCGTAGCTCTGTTTGCAGGCCTCCTGGTGCCAGGCCTGACTCGCAGATTTGACAGAAGGTTAGTCCTTTTGAGTTTCACAACGCTGATGATAGCCTCCAATCTGCTGGTGGCCTTTTCCTCAAGCCTGGCCGTTCTGTTAATTATGCGAATATTGCTGGGCATTGCTCTGGGAGGATTCTGGAGTATGGCCGCTGCCGTAACCATGCGTCTGGTTCCGGCCAGGCGCGTTCCGCGCGCCTTATCCTTTATCTTTAGCGGCATCGCCGTAGGCACCGTGGTTTCGGTCCCGCTGGGAAGTTATCTGGGCGGGCTCTACGGGTGGCGTAGCGCTTTTTTGGCAGCAACCGCAGTGGGCGTGCTGACGCTAATCGTCCAGTTATTTACTCTGCCGGGTATGGTGGCGCGCAAAACAGCACGAACCGCATCGGTAATAGAGTTACTCCAACGACCCGGCATTGCACTGGGAATGATGGGATGCGTGCTTGCCCATACCGGACAGTACGCGCTGTTTACTTATATTCGACCGGCTCTGGAAAGCGTTACCCATGTTGATGTGAATGGGTTGTCTTTAATGCTTCTTGGGTTCGGCGTGGCCAATTTCGTAGGGACGCTGCTGGCCGGATGGCTGATGGAGCGTAGCCTGCGTGCCACCCTGGTGCTGATGCCTGCAATAGTAGGCGTAGCGGCGCTTTTCATGATCTGGCTTCCCGTACAGATAAACGGATTGATGTTCCTGATTGTGCTGTGGGGACTGGCGTTTGGCGGCGTTCCCGTGGCCTGGTCTAACTGGGTGGCGCGCGCTGTGCCGGATCAGGCAGAAACAGCCGGAGGCATGGTGGTCGCATCCGTACAATCCTCAATCGCTGCAGGCGCGGCCTTAGGGGGACTCATGTTTGGCGTCAGTGGCGTAACGGGCGTTTTTATAACCGCAGGGAGTATGATGCTGCTCGCGGCTCTGTTTATTGCCATGAAGGTTCGGGTGGAGCGGCCACAGCACGGCCAGCCCGACAGCCCGGCAGCACACTTTTAGCTCAAGGTTAAGGGAGGCACAGAACGGCGCCTTTATATAAACGGCGCCCTGTAAGTGCACTCGTTGCGAGCGCACTCCGGTAAACAGAGATAGCCCGCACTTAAGAAGCTGACCAGCCGACATGTTGTGAATATTCCGAAGCCCGTAACCGTCAACCGCGACCACCAGATTGTCGGTGCTAATGCTTTTTCAACTGTTTTGCGCGTTCATACTCCAGCAAATAACTGAGCAATGCAGGAAGCAGAGTGAGAGTAAAAAACGTCGCGGCAACCAGCCCTCCAATAATGGCCAACGCCATCGGCCCCCAGAATACCTGTCTCGCAATAGGGATCATGCCGAATACCGCTGCGCAGGCTGTCAGCATAATGGGTCTTGCACGATGTAGGGCAGCGTTGCGAATGGCATCAATACTGCTCAACCCTGCCTTCAGATTTTCATCCACCTCAGCAATCAGAATGATGGCATTGCGGATGATCATCCCGCTTAACGCAATGACGCCCAATAAGGCTACAAACCCTAATGGCGTTCCCATTGGCAGAAGGGCGACAACGACACCAATGAAACCGAAAGGTGCCATCAGTGCCGCGAGGATGACGCGAGAATAACTCTGCAACTGCACCATCATCACACCAAGCATAATGATGACGGTGACAGGCAGAATCGAAAGCAGGGAATCATTCCCTTTATCTGACTCTTCAGACGCCCCACTGACCTGGAGCGAATAATCTGCAGGAAGCTGCTGTTTAAATCGCATGATGCTCGGGGTTAAATCGTCAATTACACTCTCTACATTCCGTCCGTGAGCCACATCCCCCTGAACGGTTATCGACGCCTCGCGATTGCGACGTTGAATCATCGGGTCTTTAAGCCCCCACGTGAAAGAGGCGACCTGTGACAGGGGCACTTTCGCTCCAGTACGGGTGGTCATCAGCGTCCCTTCTAAATGGGATAAGTCGCTCCTGTCGGCCTCAATTTCCTGCAGAATTACGTCCGTGCGGTGATGCTGTTCACGAAGTTCGGTTATCCGGGAACCGCTATAAATCATATTCATGATGTTCGATATCTGTTCTGTCGTCAGTCCGGTCATGCTTGCTGAAACCTGATCGATCTTCACATCGATGGCACGCTGGGGATCGCCCGCTGTCAGATTCAGCCCGGTTATACGTGGATCTTTTGCCAGCATGGCTGATAGCTGGCGCGCATACAGGCGAGTTTGGTTGAAATCAGGCCCGCTGACCCGATATTTCAGCGGCCATCCCACTGGCGGCCCCAGTTCCAGCGGCGAGATACGCGTCACGATATCGCTGAACTGGTCGCGTAGGACTGCCGACAACTTTATCTGTAGCGCATTACGCGCTTCCAGGTCTTTGGCAACGACAACCAGCTGGGCAATATTCTCAGCATCAGACATAAGATCCATAGGCAGGTAAAAACGCACGGCACCGGTCCCTATATAACTGGAATAGCGTTTCACGCCGGTTTCTTTATTGAGAATCTCTTCAAGACGGTGAGTTTCCCTTTCCGTTAACTGCTGGGTACTGTTCTCAGGTAGTGTCAGGCTGATCAACAGTTCCGGGCGGTCAGATGCCGGAAAAAATTCACTTTTCAGCCATTGGCTACTCCAGGCGGATAAACCCAGTAATACCACTGACGAGAGAACAACGGCCAGACGGTGTTTAAGTGTAAGGTTCAGAATGGCCTCACAGGCGCGAAACAGCCCTCCCCTGCTTTTATCATGATGCTGTCTCTTTGCACCGGAAAGCAGCCACACACCAGTCAGCGGCGAGAAAAGGACGGCGACAATCCATGAACTTAGCAACGAGATCAATATGACCGCAAACAGAGAGTAGCAATATTCCCCGGCCATGGACTTTGCGAACCCTACCGGAATGAAACCCGCGATCATCACCAGCGTGCCGGTAAGCATAGGATAAGCTGTTTTTACAAAGGCACTTGATGCTGCCTTTCGCAACGGCTCTCCTTTCTCAAGATTCGCTATCATGGATTCAATCGTTATCATTGCATCATCCACCAGTAACCCAAGTGCAATGATTAATGCGCCCAGAGAGATACGCTGAAGCCCTATTCCGGCCAGCGCCATCCCGGTAAAGGTCAGAGCCAGAACAAGAGGAATAGCAACCGCAATAACCAGCCCTGCCCGTAATCCCAAAGAGACAAATGACACGGCAAGCACAATAACAATCGCCTCCATCAATACATGAAGAAAACCCTCGATCGCCTCATCCACAATGGCTGGCTGATCTGCAATCTTTGTAATGACAATACCGTATGGAAGCCCGGCCTTTATCTTTTCCAGTCGCCGGTCAAGATCGTGACCAAATTGCAGCATATTCCCGCCTGACACCATCGCGACCCCGATCCCCATCGCCGGATGGCCATTCACATGGAACAATGGAGAAGGTGTGTTCTCTTGTTTTCGCTCTATGCTGACGATATCAGTCAGGGCGATCGTCCGGCCGCCAGCACTCAGGCTGATATGCTTCAGCGTTTCTTCCGTCAGTTGATTCCCGGTAACATCCACACTGACGCGATCGTCTTTTGTTCGCAACGTACCTGAGGGGGTAACCGCGTTGTTGTCCCTGACAGCCGAGATAATGTCATCAGGCGAGATGCCCATAGCGGCTATCTGGCGTGCGGAGAAACTGAGCACCACCTGTTCGTTTGGAATGCCTATCTGTATTATTTTTCCGATATCCTTAACGCTTCTGAACTGGCGTTGGATGTTATCAACAATATCCCGCGTTTCGCTGACGCTAAAACCGTCTGTGGTGATACCGAAAATCGTCCCGTAAGTGGCATCGTATTCATCATTAACCACCGGGGAACCGGCCTGCTCTGGAAGCAACACCGTAATGTCCCGCATCTTCTTTCTCAGTTGCTGCCAGACAACTTTGACCTGATCGGGCGGTGTATCATCCCGGAGGTTTACCGTAATTTCGGTAGACCCCTGCCTGGTCTGACTTTCTACGCTGTCAAACCATGGTAATTCCTGGACGGACTTTTCAATAGGATCGGTGACCAGATCGACCATTTCTTGCGGTGTCGCCCCGGGCCACTTCGTACTGATAAGGGCTTTTTTAATGGTAAAAGCAGGATCCTCATCGCGTAACAATGAAGTAAAAGAAAGATAGCCACAGGCCATGATGATGAGGAGCAGGAAGCTGACCAGCTGTTGATGCGTCAGCGCCCACGACGAAAGATTAAACTTAGTGTTATTCATTTCGTCACTCCGGAGGGAACCACCACTTTTTCCCCATTTTCCAGCGTGTTAGCGCCCGCTGACACCACTCGATCACCCGGCGCAAGCCCGGCTGAAACCCAGACGTTGTCGGCCGTATAGCGATCGATAACCACCTGACGTAATTCAAGTTTGTTTGTCCCGCTAGCCACAACGAATACCGCAGGGTGATTACCTGAACGTGTCAGAGAGGATGCCGGGACGGGAAAATACAATTTATCGGAGGTCTTCAGAGCTACAGTGACAGCACGACCCATGACGGCCGCAGGGCTGGAGGCCTCCAGCGTCGCCCGCACCAGGCTGGTACGTGTCACCTTGTCGAGCTGGGGAGAAAGATAGCGTACCCGGGCTTCAAACTGATTATTGTCAATATTAACCGATACAGCATCACCGGGATGCAAACGGGTACTCGTCTGAACAGGAACGCTGAACTGAACTTCCACAGTACAAGAAGCAATTTTGATAATGTCCTGTCCTGCAGCAACATTTTGCCCTGAAGAGGGGGCAAACAGCGTTACCACGCCATCAAATGGGGACGTCAAATAGCTGAAACCCGACTCATTCAGTGCAGCTGATTTTTGCGCCTGCGCGCGAATTTTACGGGCCATCAATGTCGCCATCGATGCCCGGGCTTCCTCCAACTGTGCACGTGAAGCGGTGCCAATATAATAGAGCTTTTGCATTCGCTCCAGCTCCAGTTGTCCCTTATGTTCAGCCGCCAGCGCCTCCTGATACTCTGCAAGCGCAGCTATCCTGTCCTCATGACTTTGTGAACCGGTCAGCGTGGCCACGACCTGCCCCTTTTTGACTTTGCTGCCCACCTCCACAGCCCGGATGGCCAGTCTGCCATCCACACGGAATTGCAAACTCACCTCTGCCGCTGGCTGAAGGATACCTGTCCATGTCGTGGCTGGCAGAGGCTGTTGCGAGGCAATCCAGATCCGCACCTGACGTGGCTGAGAGCTTTCATGGACTGGCTTATCGCATCCGGCAAGGACCAGAGAAAAGAAAATGAACAAGGTCATCAAAGACCGTTTTAAAAACGGATGACAACTTTTTAAAAGATGATTCAGATAGGGCATTGTGCGGTTCTCGGTGAATTTTATAACCGCATCTAAACGTATAATGAACAAGGAACATTTCAGGGTTTATCAAGGAATGATAAACCGATGTGCATTACCGTAAAAATTCCGCGCATATTGCCTTTCCCTTGTATTACCCTTGATAGCGCATTGACAGAGGTCGGGATAATTATTCTGGCGGGCGCGTCTGGTGGCCGGCATAACACTTAACGGGCAACAGGAGTAAAACAGTGGTTCCGGTATCCATAAAGCTTTATACGTCAGCCATCACGGTAATAACATCGCTGTTACTTTCAGGCTGTAATCTGGAACCGGCATACCACAGACCAGAGACGACTTTGCCCGCTTCCTGGTCATATAAAGACAGCCCCGCAGAGGGTGTTAATACACAGGCTTTGAGCGGGCCATTTTTCAGTGACAGTAAGCTTCAGCAACTGATCAAACTGACTATTGAAAACAACAAAGACCTCGAACTCGCCGCGCTTAACCTGAAAAAATCAGGGGTGCAGCATGGCGTCGACAATTTGTCCTGGCTGCCAGGTATCAACCTGACGGCAGAAAAAAGTGCCGCACACGAACCTGCCGGGATTTTTGAGAGCGTGATTACCAGCCCGGTAACCTACCATCAGTACGATGTAAAACTGGTTTCGGCATCCTGGGAGGTAGACTTCTGGGGCCGTTTACGCAGTCTCAGAGAAGCGTCGCTGAATGACTACCTCTCAGCCGCGGCGGGATCAAGATCCCTAAAAATAAGCCTTATTGAGCAGGTAGTTAGCGCCTATCTAAAATATATCAACGATCGGGAAGACATGGCTATAGCCTGTCAGAAGCTGAAAAATACCCTGCAACTTCGCCACATGCAACAACAGGCATTTTCTGCTGGTGGTCTGACTAAAAATACCTTGATGGATGCCGACAACGCAGTGAACGACGCGCAGTCAGCGTTGCTTCAGACAAAGTTACAGGCGCAACAGGATATTAACCTACTCCAGCTACTTGTCGGTGCTCCTCTTCCCGACTCGCTGTTCAATGTATCTCTTGATCATAACTGGACATTTCCGCTACTGAAAGCCGGAACCCCGTCTGCGGTTCTGCTAAAACGCCCCGATATTATTGCCGCTGAGTACCAGTTAAAAGCGGCAAATGCCCGTATAGGGGCGGCAAGGGCAGCCTTTTTCCCGTCAATTTCTCTCACCGCTGAAGGGGGATCCTCTACGGCCGCCATGAGCCAGTTGTTGTCAGGGGGCACCGCTTACTGGAACTTCGTTCCAACGATCACGCTTCCTGTTTTCGACGGGGGTAAAAACCAGGGCAACCTCAGCCTGGCGGAACTGAATAATAAGATTGAAATCGTCAATTATCAGAAGGCCATAAAACAGGCGTTCAGAGAGGTGTCGGACGCGCTGGCCGGGCAGTCCTCACTGAACAGACTATTCATTCAAACAGCGAAGCTTTACGACACGGGCAAAGAGCAATATCGCATGACGGAGAAAACGCGGGATGCCGGTCAGATAAGCAATGAAGATTTATTGATAAAAAATAATGACCTGCTGACTTTACGTAAACAGATGTTTGATGTGCGGTTCAAATATCTGATTCAGAGCGTAAAACTCTTTTCCGTAATCGGCGGGGACAATGCTATTTAAACACTATTTATAACCCAGGTAATTAAGATGAGTTTGAAGCATTCACTGTTAGGGTGGGAACCCTGTAGCTACGATATTTATGCTGAAACCTACCAGAAATTCGGAGGCAGTATAAACATGCACCCTGATATCATCGCTTTTTTTATGAAAAAAGGCCTGAGAAACATTTCTTTCTGGCATTACCCTCATCACGGTGAGACAAGCGCAGCTTATTTTGTTATCGATAACAATCAGATAGGGTTGAATGTATGGCGGGAATACCCTGTATCATTTGATGAAGTATTATTCCCTGCATCGTCAGAAAATAAACTCTGGCTTCCGGACAGGACAAACCGTTTATCATCACGTCATCGCGAAGGCATTCATAATGCAACCTACTTCCACCGAACGAAGGGGAAAATATGCCGCATTAAAGACTCGTTCTCAGATAAAACGATAAAGAAGCGCAATGGAGAATTAAGGAAGTTTATGGCCCAGGGGGGAAGCTGTTACCGCCTGTCAGATTTATCGCCAAAAGAAATAGCCAGCTTGTACGTCAGGCTCTTTAAATTACGGTTTGCAGACTCTGTGCGCTGTTATGATGAAGCAAAGATAGCGGAACTCTTAACCGTAGTGCCTCATTTAATTTTTGGGAACGTCTTGTTCTATGCTGATACGCCTTGTGCTATTGATCTGGTGTTCAGTGCAAACAGTAACAGCATGGTCTATTTTGACGTGCCTAATGGCGGGGTTGACCCCAGATATTCCGCCTTCAGCCCTGGCAGCATGCTTATGTGGACTAATATTTCAGATGCACGAGCATTATGTTTTAATGAAAACAAAGAAATGATCTTCTCTATCGGATTGTATGAAAAGGAATGGGAATATAAATTAAGATGGGCCAGCGCGATAAAGACCGGGAAAGTCATCAGCCTTTAAATTACAGCCTTTTACTTTTAGTGTATCTATGGTCACGCCGGGTAGAAATCGGGTGATAAAAAATCACGACAATGAACTGAATGATGAAGCAAAACGCTGCGCCTGCGATAATGCAGGCGTGTTTAACAATAACTTTATTAAAAAAAAGACTTGCACACTCAAAAATCAAATACATAGCAAACTCCCGTTTACCCTGTATTTAATCAGAGAATTCTCAAGATTCAGCAGGTGTTTTATGAAGGGACCATCAACATCCCCAAATATTAATGCTTGTTCAACGACACTTTGAAAGCAAGCCCACCATTTTTATTTTTTTTAACAGTCAGACTTCCACCCTGTGCCTTACATATCGCCCGTGCGATAGAAAGCCCCAGACCTGACCCACCTGAGTGCCTGGAACGGGAAACCTCTTCCCGAACAAACGGAGTGAAAATATCCTCAAGCAGCTCATCCGGCACGGCCGGCCCCTTATCACTGAAAACAACTGAAACGCTGTCGTGAGAAGATTCATAACTGATATTAAGTACCCTACCCTCAGCGGCATAATGGAGTGCATTATCCATCAGTATCAGAAAAACTTGCCCTATACGATAGGGGTCAGCCATACCATTAATTATCAGATTCTGGGTGTGTGTGATAGTTATGCCGACTTTATCTGCAGAAGGCGCAACCCAGGCGACTTTTTCCCTGACAATTTCATTCAAACTGACGGGAACAATATTCAGATTTAACTGGCCGGCATCAGCAAGTTTTAGAAAATGCAGGTCTTCAACCAGCCGGTTTAACTCATTAAGTTGCTGCATGACCATTTTCAGCTGTGTTTCGTTAGGTTCAAACACCCCGTCTATTATTCCCTGAAGTCTTCCCATCGCGGCGGTCAGGGGAGAGCGAAGTTCATGAGCCATAGCGACATGTGATTTTTTGAGCTCGTTATCATAACGTTCGAGCTGCATCGACATCCCGTTAAAATTTTCGCTAAGGCTGCGTAGCTCCAGAGGAAGCTGCTCGGGTATGCTGACTTTCGCACCGAACCTCCCCTGAGAGACATATTTAGCGGCATTAGCCAACGCGCTTATCTGTTCTGACAAAGGGCGCGCTGTTCGCAGAGTCAGCATAAAAATAGCAGGTGTAACAATGAGCACAAGCACTGCCAGAATCAGCCAGTCCGTTATGCGCATTACCGGTTTCCAGTAATCAACGCCGTACCACCGATCGATGATCGCATGAAAGAGGCTGATATTCTGCTCTGGGTTTTTAACCAACTTTGCCAGCTCGGTTCTGACCGCATCAGGCATGAGATACTCATGCCATAGATTATCAATATAAAAACGCAGCCACATACAGAAAGCGATAAGAATGATACTGCCGATGGCTAGCGAAATTACCTTGCGGCAGATCCAGTTCCACAAGGAACCGTTTTCATTTTTTAGCGTAAACCCTTTTTTATTCATGAGTTAGCAAACCTGTAACCAATTCCCCTGACATTAATCAGCAAAGTAGTCAGGCCGACGGCTTCAAGTTTTTTACGTAAATTATAAATATGGGTATCAACTACCCGTTCAAGAGCATCACTGTCCGGAAGGCAGGCCTCCAGTAATGCCTGACGCGTAAAGGCTTTAGAGGGCGATTTCAGGAATGTCATCAACAGTGAGAGTTCTGTCGGCGTCAGATCCAACGGCAAAGGAGATTCGCCCTCGTTTTGCACGGTCACTATCATGGAATCTATATCGGCTTTTATATTTCTGAACTGAAGAATATTCCCGCTATGCTGTCCCGAGTAACGCCGCAGAACGGCATGAACGCGAGCAATAACTTCTCCCGGATTGTAGGGTTTAACGACATAGTCATCGGCACCATAACGAAGCGCACTAATTTTGTCTGCTCCCTCACCGATCGCCGTAATCATGACCACCGGAATGTCGCTGCGCCTTCTCACCGCCATCAGCACGTCGGTCCCACTCATGGACGGCAACATCACATCGAGAAGAATGATATCGGGCTTCCAGCTGAAGACCAGGTCCAGCCCACGCTTCCCGTCACTGGCAATCGAGGTTTGGAATTGTTCTCGTTTAAGATAAGCCTCAAGTACATTCGCGGCATCCAGATCGTCTTCAATAATTAAGACACGTTTCACATAGCCACCTTGATTAAACCTTGATTAACTCTTGCAGAGTTCTTGATTATTTTTGCGCATACTTCCGAACCTGTTAAGAAGCATAATTCATTCCGGGATCTTTATGAAGAAATTAAATACCACCCTACCGACAATATTGTTACTTTCGTTTGCAACTCACGCCGAACCTGACATAAAGAAATCTGATATTACCGTGGGTGTTGGAACTAAGTATGCTCCGAAATACATGGGATCGGATAAGTACAATTCTACGATTGCACCCTATTTTGACTGGACAAAAGGTATCTGGTTCGCGAATTCCGCTAAAGGTGTTGGGCTAACGTATTCCTTTAATAATGGCTTATATCTTGGGCAGGCTCTGGGGTATGCGTGGGGACGAAAGGATGATGATAGTGCATGGTTTGAGTCGGGTTCCAGCCATCTCAAAGGCATGGGTAAAATAAAAACGACAGCCAGCTCAACAACAACTTTGGGGTGGTGGATGACCCCCTGGATTGGATTTGAAGGAAATGTTATCGCCCCGCTGACGGATTCTCAGGGGGTTTTGTACAACATCGGACTCAATGTTATTCTGTTTCATAGTGACAGCGATACGCTCCTGGTCAGTAATATTCGCAACTATGGAGATGCACGCTATAACAATACCTGGTTCGGTGTGACCGATAAGCAAAGTGCAGATACAGGATTTAAACAGTTTACGCCGGACGGAGGATCAAGCAGTGTTGATTACGCTATAAACTGGCAACACACATTCGATCAAAACTGGTCTGCCTATGCGGACCTGCACTATACCACCCTGGCAAACCACGTAAGATATAGTCCTGTTGTTGAAAAAGATGATTACCTGACCTTTGACGTTGGTGCATTTTATACCTTTTGACATGCATAGTTATAATAACATATTAAAAATATTGTTTGTAAAGGGCAGGACTTTACTGTCTCACTTAATAAGTTCTCACATGCAAAAATTGAGCACACCTGGACATTAATTTTCTGGCATTGACAAAACCTCTATATAATTTTGACCGTTCTTTGACACTTCTTCTGTATTGTCATTTTTTATGCTAACAGGTGAAGATAATGTTAAAGCAACAATATAAAATATTCGAATACAAACTACGGGCATTAAGGACTTTATTTATTTCCGACGAACAATATCGCCTTAAGAAATTCCGAAAAATACTTAAGAAGGAGTTAGATTTATCGCTACCTTTAACACTCAATGAAAAAATAAACTACCGGATGGTTTTTAATCGTGATGACTTTTTAACAGTTATTGCGGATAAAATTGCCGTAAGGACTTATGTGGAAATGCGAGTAGGTGACAAACACCTGGTTCCACTGATTGCTGTCCTGGATAAGTTGAATCTCAGCGATCTGGACAATCTTCCAGATTCGTTTGTCATCAAGTGCAACCATGATAGCGGCAGCGCCATCATTTGCAAAAATAAGCGTGAGCTCAATAAAAGTGACCTTATCCGTCATTTCAATCGACGGTTGCGTATGAATCCTTATTATACAAACCGCGAATGGCAGTATAAAAACATCCAACCAAAAATCATGGTTGAACGAATGCTCAATGTTTTCGAAGGAAAAAAACAGGATATTACTCCTGAGATGTTCAGAGTACATTGTTTTCACAGTAAGCCTATGTTTATTGAGGCCGATTTTACCTGGGTAAGCGGTGAACAGTTTGTTAATGTTTATAACCCTGGCTGGATGCTGCAACCTTTTACACTCGGCTATGGCAACACGCCCTTTGCCATTGAGAAACCCCACGCCCTGGACGATATTCTTGACATCGCAGCGAGACTGGCGACTGACTTTGATTATTGTAGGATCGATTTGATGGTTGAAAAAGAGGAAGTTTACTTTAGTGAAATCACCCTCACGCCTGAAAGCGGCCAGCTGAAATTCTCGCCTGCGGAATGGGATTTACGTCTTGGCCGGTTATGGAAAATGCCTTCTCCCAGCAATAATTAATTTTTGGAAAATAAGGTTTAAAATGTACACTTTCGGCAGACCAAAGGCTAACCCGGTCTGCTATGAGTGCAGATCCGCATTTATATTTAATTTTCGATAATTTTAATTGAGTTATACTTTTCATAATAAAAACTGTAAGCGTTAAAACTTATCGGAAACGGTAGAAAACTATCGAGTCAGCCTGTTCACTCTGTAAATTTAGAATAAAATGGGAATTATCGCTAACTTTTTATAAGAGCCTTCATTACCCACTTCAGATACCCTTTTTACCACGTATCCTGTGCTTATCAGCCAGCTTGCCGCTATTGGGGTAAATACCTCATCTTATTCCAGGGGACCAGAACTTCATACATTAATAAAAGAGGTTAATGGCTTTTCAGGCGCATTTTTCTCATTACGGCGGACAGACGTTGGGTGCGGCAATAAATCGTAAACAGCACAAATCCCCGGCTATTAAACAGTATTCGGCAACCGAGTAGTGCAAAGGCGGCAATCGCCAGCGGCCATCCTCTCCCGGTTCCGGCCAGCAACTGATGGAGCCCCTGCAATACCGTCAGCGCTAACAGCAGCAGAAACAGAGATAAGAATCCAGTCAGTCCCATCGTAAAACCGCGAGCCAGAAGCGCGCTTGTGGTTAATAGCGCGGCGATCATTATCAGTGACGGTACAAAAAAGCTCAATGCATGTAGCGGCGGTGATAAACCGGGTAAAGCGTGAAGGAAGTGAAGCAGGTTAAAAGCAAAAGCTATCAGAAATAGCGGGAGCAATGTCGCTACCGACAGCGCATTCAGCTGGGGAAACTTACCGGGCTGCTGGGAAAAATAACGCTCTAGTGCGGGTGTAAAGTGAGTTAGCAGGTGCGTGTCATGGCTTTTAATAGCGCTTTCGGTTTTCCGACCATGCTGTAAGAGTTCACAAAAAATGCTACCGGTTAACAGAGGCAGAAATCGCATCAGAACACCGCCAATAACTGTATGGTGCCGACGACGTATTGACCATTTCCTGGCGCAGCAATCATATCACTACCCGCGCTTCCAGTCAGTGTCGCGGCGCTGGTGACGACTTGCCCCCTTTGCCGGGTTATCTCTACTTGTCTCGGCGCGACAGGGGAGCATTTAGGGTAAAGTCCGGCGCAAATTACGCCCTTAATGTCTTTATTACTCATACCCGGGTTTATTATATGCTTTACGATACCGCTTTGTCTGTTTGGATGTCGTTGGCCGGGTCTTACCAGATAACGCTGGGAGCCTTCAGAACAGATAATACCTGCTTGATAAAAGTTGCGGTTGCAGTCCATGTCAGTGCTGAGCGCTTTGACAGCAAAGTCTGCTGCGCCATGCCCTGCCATCCTTGCAACGGCATAGCCTGGCAACTTTTTTTCAGGATTGAACCCAGATAAAGCCATGTGGTATCCCTTATGATGCTAAAGCCATCAATAATGGTTGAACAGCGAAGCCACTTATTACGTGCGCCCGTAGATACGCTATTGTAACGATATTCGCTTCCAGGTGGCATCAAATGAACCATGCTTTACGTTCTCCCTTTCAGGCTGGGGGAGCATGCTGTTTAGCCATCCGAAGGTGATTTCCTCGGGCTATCGCATAGTTATTATACGGGGTTTTGGTGGACTTCAGTAAAACTGAGGTGAAGAATGAATGGTGATAAGAGGAACAAACACCATAACATAAGTAGATGATAAATAAACTCAAAAAAATAAAGGCTATTTATACACAAAGCTATACACATTGATGGGAGCGTACATCGCCTGAACACTTCTTACGCCCCCTCTTATTATCTGCCATTCACGAGCCAAAAACTCTACTCACGGTCCACATGGCCCGTTAATCAAGGAAGGTAAAGTCTGGTGCGTAAATGGCTTTTTAACTTTTCCAGAAAAGAGCGTACGGTTTCTCCCCAGGGTTCAGGATAGAACTCACCCTGACTGATGGTTTTAAACGCCTCTGTAAGTGATTCATCATTTAACGACAGTAAATTTTCCGCCTCCTGACAGGCTTTCATTACTATTTTTGGGTTCTCAGTCTCTAAGTAACTGTCCAGCACTTCTTCTAACGTTTCGCCAAACAAATCGTAGTCCTGGCCAAAAAACACCCGAATAAGCGTTCCAATATTTTTATAACTCTTGTTCATTGATAGCCTCAAAAGCAAGGATATGAAGTCAGAAGATAATAGGGTTTGCCGTTAAACACTTTGCAGTGCAAAACTATCCTGACGGCATGAGCTTGAAGGCGGTCAGCTTAATGTCCGTTGATGGTGTATTGCTACCATACATCGCATCCGGGCTGGCTGATAGTAACGTGGGTTTAAAGGAGAGCAAAATAATTTAGAAGCAGGCTTGGGGCGGGATGCATCCGCACTATCGCTAACGATCTGGCGTAATAAGCAGGCAAAACGCCATGTTTCAGGTTAGACAAGGCCAGTTGGTTAGTCCGGGCGGAAGTGCCAATATTATTTCTGGAGCAAGGGAGTAGCAGGGAATTAATTAAGAGGGTTCGCCGGTAGGCGTATCTGGCTCCGAACCATTTAACGGAGCACGCGAAACAAATTGACGCTATTTTTGGCGCCTGTGTCCCAAATCTGTCCCACATGGAAAACAGGGATGGCACTAATGATGTGTAAGGGATTGATTTTACTGGTGCCGATAATAGGAGTCGAACCTACGACCTTCGCATTACGAATGCGCTGCTCTACCAACTGAGCTATATCGGCTTTCAGAGAGGATACTGCGGGCACTACGTTAAAAAAAACCTGTCGCGGAGTCAAGCACCTGCAGACTAAATGATGACTTTATAATCAAAGGTTAACGATAGCATCATTTTTCCCTGCAGGCTGTTTTCCCTGCCCTTTTATTATTTGGGCAGCCTCACCTGTTTCACACCTGCTCCCGGCTTATTCACCCGGAGCCAATCTATCTTTACCCTCTACTTTCGCCCTTCCAGCAGCATCCGCACCGCCAGCCCGGTCAGCACCGTGCCCATCAGCCAGCGCTGAAGCTTTTGCCACGTGGGGCGCTGCGCCAGAAAGCCAGCGATGGCCCCTGCCGTAAAAATAATCAGGCCGTTGACCAGCAGGCTGAGGGTAATTTGGGTAAAACCCAACTGCAAGGACTGAGCTAATACGTTTCCCTGTTCTGGCCTGATAAACTGCGGCAGAAGCGTCAGGTAAATAACAGCGGCTTTAGGATTTAACAGGTTGGTCAGCAGGCCCATCATAAATAGCTTGCGGGGACTGTCAGGCGGTAAATCGCGTAACGTAAAGGGAGACTTACCGCCAAAAACAGCCTGCCAGGCCATATAAAGCAGATAACAGGCGCCCGCGATGCGCAGCGTCTCATACGCCAGCGGTACCGCCATAATCAGCACGGTAATCCCCAGCGCGGCGCAGACCATATAAAAAATAAACCCCAGCGCCACGCCGCACAAAGACACCAGGCCCGCGCGGCGACCCTGACACAGGGAGCGGGAAAGCAAATAAATCATATTCGGGCCTGGAGTCAGGACCAGCCCCAAAGCGATCGCCGCAAAGGGAAGCAATTGGGAAAAGGTTACCATCAGCACATTCCTTCTGGGTAGGGAAAGCTCACTGTTCGCACGCTTCTTCTGGGTGAGAAAAGATCACCATCCGCACGCTTCTTCTGGGTGAGAAAAGATTACCATCCGCACGCTTCTTCCGGGTGGGGAAAGCTCACTGTTCTCACGTTTCTTCTGGGTGAAAAAGATCACCATCAGCACGTTCCTTCCGGGTGGGGAAAGCTCACCCTCTGCACGTTCGTTCCGGGTGAGAAAACGTCGCTATCAGCATGTTCTTTCTGGTTCAGTCCTGTCCTGAGTGTAAGCCACTTCCCTGTGGCTTGTCCCCTCAACTGCGCACGGTATCGTTGCCGAAAATAACCCATTTATAGGTGGTCAGCGCTTCCAGCCCCATCGGGCCACGCGCGTGCAGCTTCTGGGTGCTGACCGCCACTTCCGCGCCCAAACCAAACTGCCCGCCATCGGTAAAGCGCGTGCTGGCGTTAACATATACCGCAGAAGAATCCACTTCGTTAACAAAGCGCTCTGCGTTCACGATACTACGCGTCAGGATCGCATCGGAGTGCTGCGTGCCATATTCACGGATATGCGCGATAGCATCGTCAAGACCGTCCACCAGCCTGACGTTAAGATCCAGCGCCAGCCATTCGTCACGATACTGCTCTTCTGTTACCGGGCTGACTTCCGCCGGGCCTTGCTGCAGTAGCGGCAGCGAATGCGGATCGGCGTGTAGGCTGATACCTTCTTGCTGCATACGCGCGCTCAACGCAGGCAGGAACGCCTCGCCAATTGCCGAGTGCACCAGCAACGTTTCAACGGAGTTACAGGCGCTGGGGCGCTGTTTTTTGGCATTTACAATCACGTTTAACGCTGCCGACACGTCCGTATCCCGATCGACAAAAATATGGCAAACGCCGATACCGCCGGTAATCACCGGAATGGTTGACTGCTCGCGGCACAGCTTATGCAGGCCAGCACCGCCGCGCGGGATCAGCATATCAACGTAGCGATCCAGCTTTAGTAGCTGATTGACCAGCTCGCGATCCGGGCTTTCAATCGCCTGTACGGCGCCAGCTGGCAGACCGTGCTGCTTCAGCGCATCCTGAATAACGCGAACGGTGGCGCCATTGGTACGATACGTCTCTTTGCCGCCACGCAAAATAGCGGCATTGCCGGTTTTAAGGCACAGCGAGGCGACATCCACCGTGACGTTTGGCCGCGCTTCATAAATCACGCCCACCACGCCCAGCGGCACTCGCCGACGCTCAATGCGTAGGCCGCTGTCCAACACGCCGCCATCCATTACCACGCCGACCGGATCGGCCAGATGGCAAACCTGACGCACGTCGTTCGCCATGCCCTGTAGCCTGGCGGGATTCAGCATCAGGCGGTCCAACAGCGCCTCGCTCAGGCCGTTTTTACGGGCGTCCGCCAGGTCCAGTTCGTTGGCAGCAAGGATATCCGCGCTCTGCGCTTCCAGACGATCCGCAATGGTCATCAGGACCTGGTTTTTTTGCGCGGTAGAGAGTACCGCCAGCTGGTATGAAGCGGCTTTCGCGGCTTTACCCATTTCTTCAAGCATCTGCTGCTCCTTAACTGACGATCATATCGTCCCGGTGAACCGCGACCGGGCCATACTCATAGCCTAAAATTTCGCTAATCTGCTGGGAATGGTGCCCGGCTATCATTCGCATTGCATCGCTATTGTAGCGACAAACGCCATGTGCCACGTCGCGCCCTTCCAGGCTACGAATGCGGATCACTTCGCCGCGCGAGAAGTTGCCGCTGATTTCACGAATGCCTTTTGGCAGTAGCGAGCTGCCGCGTTCCAGCATCGCGGCCAGCGCGCCATCGTCCACGGTGATTTCACCCGCAGGCGGCGCGCCGAAAATCCAGCGCTTACGGTTTTCCAGCGGCGTTTGCAGCGCGTGAAAGCGGGTGCCGACCGGCTTGCCGTCAATGACATCGCCAATCACGCCCGCGCGGCTACCGGCAGCAATAATGGTATCAATGCCGGCGCGACAGGCCACGTCGGCGGCCTGCAGCTTGGTTGCCATGCCGCCGGTTCCCAGACCAGAGACGCTGCCACCTGCCAGTTCGCGTAGCGCATCGTCAATGCCGTGCACGTCACGGATCAGCTCCGCCTGAGGATTATTGCGCGGATCGGCGGTAAACAGACCGGCCTGATCGGTCAGCAACAGCAGCTTGTCAGCGCCGGCCAGCATGGCGGCGAGCGCGGACAGGTTGTCGTTGTCGCCGACTTTGATCTCCGCCGTGGCTACCGCATCGTTTTCGTTGATAACCGGCACGATATGGTTATCCAGCAAGGCACGCAGCGTGTCGCGCGCGTTCAGAAAGCGCTCGCGATCTTCCAGATCGGCACGCGTCAGCAGCATCTGGCCGATATGGATACCATAGATGGAAAAGAGCTGCTCCCACAGCTGGATCAACCGGCTCTGCCCCACCGCAGCCAGCAGCTGCTTTGAGGCGATGGTCGGCGGCAGCTCCGGGTAGCCGAGGTGCTCACGTCCGGCGGCCATGGCGCCTGAGGTAACGATCACAATCCGATGGCCTGCCGCGTGCTGCTGCGCGCACTGGCGCACCAGTTCGACAATATGTGCCCGGTTCAGCCGACGCGATCCGCCGGTTAATACGCTGGTCCCCAGTTTGACCACCAGGGTCTGGCTGCTGCTCATTTTTTCCTGCCATAGCTTTAAAAAGGTGAAGAAGACGTTTTATCAGGTGTAGTGCAGGAAGCCAACAGCCGTCACCCGAAAAGGCAGAAAAACAACGGCTAAAGCGTTAGTTCAGAAACGGGGAATTAACAAGAAGTGAGAATAAACGTAATAAAAGTTTCATCTCCTCACGGTAAAACGTTCGTGCCCCGACCAACGTCATCGGGCCATTTTAAAAATTTTACTCATTTGGGAACAACAATAATGAAGAAAAGCGCACTGGCAATCCTGACCGCCGCTCTGGCTATGACCACAGCAGCCCAGGCCGCAGAAATTTATAATAAAGACGGTAATAAACTCGATTTCTACGGCAAAGTAAAAGCCATGCATTATATGAGCGACGCCGACAACAATGACGGCGACAAATCTTATGTGCGTATTGGCTTTAAAGGCCAGACACAAATTAACGATCTGATGACCGGCTACGGCCAGTGGGAATACCATGTGCCGCTAAATAATGCCGAAAGCGACGGCACCACCGGCACCAAGACGCGTTTAGGATTTGCCGGTCTGAAATTCGGCGACTACGGCTCCATCGACTATGGCCGTAACTATGGGCTGATTTACGACGTGGAAGCCTATACGGATATGATGCCGGAATTTGGTGCCACCGCGTACACCAAAGCCGATAACTATATGCTGACCCGTACTAACGGCGTGGCAACCTACCGCAACACTAACTTTTTTGGCCTGGTCGACGGATTAAAATTTGCGTTGCAGTATCAGGGCAAAAACGAAAGCAGCACCCGCTCCAACGCCACCTCTAACGGCGACGGCATGGCGGCATCGGTAGCCTATACGCTGATGCAGGGCCTGACTATCAACGGTGCCATCTCCTCTTCCGACCGCACCAACGGTCAGCAGGCCAGCGCTTATGGCCGTGGCGACAAGGCAGATGCCTGGGCGACCGGCCTGAAATATGACAACAACAGCGTCTACCTGGCAGCGACCTACGCCGAAACGCGCAATATGTCGCCTATCAGCGGCACGGCACGCATCAATAACGCTAACGTTGCCGTCAGCGGCTACGCTAACTATCTGCAAAACATTGAGCTGGTGGCGCAGTATCAGTTCGATAACGGCTTCCGTCCTTCTCTGGCCTATGTCCAGACCAAAGCGAAAGAGATTGAAAACGGCGTGGGCGATGCGGATATTTATAAATTTGCGGACGTGGGCGCGACTTACTACTTCAATAAAAATATGTCTGCGTTTGTTGATTATAAAATCAACCTGCTGGATGACGATAATAAGCTGGCGCAGAATACCGACGATATTGTGGCGGTAGGCGTTACTTACCAGTTCTGATTTAAATGTGAGCCGCACGGATGCGGTGGCTGTGCCCCTCGTTATGTGTCTGTAAGTAAAGGCTGGCTATTGCCAGCCTTTTTTTATGCAGGCCGGAAAAGGCACAGGGCGATAAGCGTCGCCCTGCATCTTCTTTTTTATGCAGTCAGCTTTACCGGCTCGTCAGCAAAATCCGCAGCGGGTTTCAGGCCCAGCTCCAGCTCTTCCAGCAGGGCTTTCAGACGCACGTGGAAATTACGCAGCGTCTCTTCCAGGCGTTCGTTGTTTTCCTTTCCTTTAATTGCCGAAGGCTTCCAGTTGCCCTCTTTATCGAACAGGCCGAAGTGATACTCATAGGTAAAGTGATCTTCCTGTGCTTCCAGCTCCATCCACCAGCCCCAGAACTCACGCAGTTCCGGTGCAGGTTTCACATTGACGCAAACGGCCAGACAGTCGAAGAAGAAACGCTCATCCACACATTTGGCCTCGCGAATATAAGGTCCTAATGTGCCGAAACGCTTCATTAAGCGGCTTTTGGGATGCCCACTCGGTAACGCCATTGTTAAAACTCCTTTGTTGAGCCCGTTAGTTTTCGCCAGGTGTTAATATTTAGCCACTCAGCGTGTTAATCGTTTAGCTAACCAGTCAACAATATCACGTAATGCTTTATCAAAGTTGCTCAATGCAGGCGAAAGTGCGATGGGCATCAGCTTCCCGTCGAGCGAGGAAGTGGCAATCAGCTTCGATTCCTCCGCCGGGCTGAAGGGATCGTTTGGCCAGTATGCAGACAGCATCGGCGTCGGACAGCGGCGGCCCAGCAGCCCCTGCGTTTTCAGCGAGTAGCGGCTCAGCTCGACCCGCAGCGCCGAATCGGCAGCCGTCGCCATGCCCAGCCGGCTCGCCAGCACGTCCATGTACATTTCAGGAATACTGTCCTGGAGCGCACTGTCGCACAGCAAACTGTGCACCACCGGCCCCAAACAGGCCACGGCGCGCAGTCGCGGCGCCTCCAGCCACGCCAGCCGCACGGCAATATTGCCGCCAAAGCGATAACCGAAAGCGGCCACGCGGGTGTGGTCGACCCACGGGACATTTTCCAGCTGCTTTAACACCTGCTGATGCAAAAAACTGGAATCCTGGGTCAGCTTCCATTTTGAAGAGAAACCAACCGAAGGCATATCAATGGTCAGCATCGCAATACCGCGTGGCGCAAGATAGTCATGGAAAAAGCGATAGTGATCGGTTTGCAGCGAGTCCAGGCTGCTGCACATCAGCACGGTAGGATAAGGCGCGCGGACTTTTTCCGGCATATGCAGAAAGCCATAAATGGCGCTGCCGCCGGGAATGGCGAACTCCAGCTCTTTCAGTTCGCCCGGCAGACGTGAGGTGGCCTCCTCATAGGCACGGTTCGCCAGCTGCTGGGCCTGGTCGGCCAGCTCGTCGCCTTTAAGATGCGGGTAGCCCGCCACCCCGTACAGGTTGGCGGCGTGCAGCCAGCACTGACCCGCTTCGGCATCGGTGGTCGCCGAGGCGGCTTTCTCCTGCCAGCGCGCGGCCTGCTGTGACCATTCGTAAATCCAGTTGCCGCCGCGATAGCCAATCACCGTATCCAGCAGCTGCTCATCGGTATGGTCGGCACGGCTGCTGGCGATCCTGGCCAGCACTTCACCAATCTCCAGCGGCGATAATCCCCGCCACGTCCAGAGCAGACGGTTAATCATCCGATACCAACCGGCATGGCTTTCCCCTTCCAGCGCGGAATGCAGCGGCAGCGGCTTGTGATGGTGCAAGCGACGGATCAGGGAGGAGGTTTCAGGATGCTTAAAGCGGGGTTTAAAGAGTTCTTCGCTGAGATTTTTAGGCGACATAGTACGATCCTTCGACACACGGAGAATCGTCTTATTCTATAGCAGCCAGGCGGTCGACGCGAACCGTAAAACGCGCAACGCCCGGCGGAACCGGGCGTCTTGATTGAGCTAAATCAACCTTTTACGATTGGCGGGATATACACCACGCCCATATCCCACGGCTGTTCAATCCAGGTATTCTGTGGAATATCCACAACATAGTCGTCCACCAGCGGGCGACCTGCCGGTTTGGCGAAAATAGTCACAAAACGCGCTTTTGGATACATATCGCGGATGGCCTGAGCAGTACCGCCCGTATCGACCAGATCGTCAATCACGATAAAGCCTTCGCCATCGCCTTCCGCGCGCTTCAGCACGTGCATTTCACGCTGGTTGTCGTGGTCATAGCTGGAGATGCACACGGTATCGACATAGCGAATGCAGAGTTCGCGAGCCAGTAACGAAGCGGGAACCAGACCGCCGCGGCTGACCGCGATAATGCCTTTCCACTGCTCAACGGGAAGCAGGCGCTGGGCCAGTTTACGGGCATGGATCTGCAGCATGTCCCAGGTGACGACGTATTTTTCACTCATAAAAGGAGTCCCGGCCGGTAATAACGGCTTAAAAATGTACAATGGGATGGGTTGCGCGGAATTATAGAGATCTGAGCCGCTAAAAACCAGCACCGGATGGCCCGGATAGTGCTTTTTTGCCGAAGCGAACTAAGCAGGCCTCTGGAAACAATGATATTCTTTGGGTTTACTGCGTCAAATACTGACCAACCCTGTCACCCATGCTCACTATCCCGCGCGCCGCTGGCCGGGGATGTCGACACAGGAGATTTAACGTGTCCGAACTTTCTCAACTGTCACCACAGCCGCTGTGGGATATCTTCGCTAAAATCTGCTCGATTCCGCATCCTTCCTATCATGAGGAAGAGCTGGCCAATTATGTGCTGAGCTGGGCTACCGGGCAGGGCTTTGTCACCTTCCGCGACGAAGTGGGCAACATTCTGATCCGCAAGCCAGCCACCCCGGGTCTGGAACACCTCAAGCCGGTCGCGCTGCAGGCGCACTTAGATATGGTGCCGCAGAAAAACAACGATACCACGCACGATTTCACCAAAGATCCGATTCAGCCGTGGGTTGATGGTGAATGGGTTAAGGCTCGCGGTACCACGCTGGGTGCCGATAATGGTATTGGCATGGCATCCGCACTGGCCGTACTGGCGGACAAAACCGTCGAGCATGGCCCGCTGGAAGTGCTGCTGACAATGACCGAAGAAACGGGCATGGTCGGCGCCTTCGGCCTGCAACCGGGCTGGCTGCAGGCCGATATCCTGATCAACACCGACTCGGAAGAGGAAGGTGAAATCTATATGGGCTGCGCGGGCGGTATCGATTTTACCACCACGCTGCCGCTGAGCCGCGAAGCGGTACCGGCTGGCTATGAGCATATTCAGCTGATTCTGAAAGGCCTGAAAGGCGGCCACTCCGGCGCGGATATCCATCTGGGCTTAGGCAATGCAAATAAACTGCTGGCTCGCTTCCTGTTCGCACATGCCAAAACGCTGGATCTGCGCCTGGTGGATTTCACCGGCGGCACGCTGCGTAACGCTATCCCGCGAGAGGCGATGGCGACGCTGGCCGTTCCGGCCGACAAGCTTGATCAGCTTAAGGGCCTGGCGCTGCACTATCTGGAAACCCTGCGTAATGAGCTGGGCCTGAAAGAGAAAAACATCAATATCGTGGTGGAAAATATCGCCGCTCACCCACAGGCGCTGTCCACCATCAGCCGCGATGCCTTTATTGCGCTGCTGAACAGCACGCCAAACGGCGTTATCCGCAACTCTGACGTGATGAAAGGCGTGGTAGAAACCTCGCTGAACGTTGGCGTAGTGTCGATTCAAGATGAT
>NZ_DALZCD010000015.1:6456-27434 GCF_031978025.1 Erwinia sp. | reverse complement strand
CGCACGGTCGTTCAGGGCGCGATGGAAGAAAGCGGCGCGGTACTGATTAAGCGTTACGGCTTTGAGGCGGCGAAACATGCGGCCTATATTCAAAAAATATTGGGCCGTTTTGAGAACCCTTATTTGCAGGATGACGTGGAGCGCGTGGGCCGCCAGCCGCTACGCAAGCTGAGCGCGGGCGATCGCCTGATCAAACCGACGCTGGGCACGCTGGAGTATCAGTTGCCGCACGACAATCTGGTGAAAGGCATTGCGGCCGCCCTGCACTACCGCAGCGATCAGGATCCGCAGGCGCAGGAGCTGGCCGAGCTGATTAATCGTCAGGGCGTACAGGCCACGCTGGCGCAGGTTTCCGGCCTCGAGGCCGAAAGTGAAGTGGTGAAGGCGGCGGTCGCGGCCTGGCACGAAATGGCCTGACAGAAAGCCGGGCCACGCTACGGCCCGGCTTTTCTTGCCCACGTTAAGGACGGTTTTACGGATAAAATAATGCAGGCTCTGATGGAAAAACCCCAGGCTTTCGAAAATCGGGTGCTGGAACGCCTGAACGCTGGTCGTACGGTCAGAAGCTTTTTCACGGTGGCCGTCGAGCTGCTGGGTGAAGCGATCGATCTGCTGGTAGTGCAGGTATTCCGCAAGGATGACTATGCCGTAAAGTATGCGGTAGAGCCTTTACTGCTGGGCAATGGCCCGTTGGGCGAACTGTCGGTCCGGCTGAAGCTGGTTTATGGTTTAGGCGTGATCGGCAGACATGAGTACGAAGATGCCGAACTGCTGCTGGCACTGCGTGAAGCGCTGAATGATGACGGTACCGATTATCGCTTTACCGACGACGAGCTGCTCGGGCCGGTTGGCGAGCTGCACTGCGTTGACGCGCTGCCACCCTACCCCGATTTCAACAACGCCGATGCTGAACTCCGCACGCTGTTGCAACAGCGTTACCAGCAGATGGTACGCTCGACGCTGGTGCTGTCGCTGACGGCATTAATTTCCCCTATTGGTACCCGTCAGGCTTTCAAAAAGTAACCTGCGCGTCCTGCTCTTCCCTGCGCTTTCGTGTATCCTTGCCCCATGATTCACTCAACGGTTAATGACAATGAAAGAAGAAATCCAGGCAGAAATTAAAACGCTCAGCGACAAGCTGGATGCCCTGACGCGTAAGGAGCCGCTGCTGCTGGAATCCGGTGAAGCGGAGAAATTAGGCGAGCTGCTAAAAGAAAAAGAGAAGCTGGTTATCGAGCTGGAACGCCTGCGCGGCGCGCGCGAAGAAAAACTGAGCAAAGAAGCGCAGAAGCTAAAACAGCTGCCTTTTAACCGCGTTATCACCAAAAAAGAGCAGGCCAATATGGGCGCGCTCAAGAAAAGCGTACGTGGTCTGATCGTGGTGCACCCTATGACCGCACTGGGCCGTGAAATGGGATTGAAAGAAGTGACTGGCTTCGCGAAAGCCGCTTTTTAATCCTCAGGCGGGCGCCTGCGCCCGCTTTCTTAAAACCACCCGTTAACACCCACCGTCGTGCTCCATGGCGATTTAATATGACGTCCCTGCATATAACCAGCGCTAACGTGCAGCGATATCGCCCGCTTTCTTAAAACCACCTGTTAACACCCACCGTCGTGCTCCATGGCGATTCAATACGACGTCCCTGCATATAACCGGCGCTAACGTGCAGCGACAGCGCGGACGACAGTACCGCCGTTGCGGCAGGCGTAATAGCATAGTTAGCGGGCGGCATCGGTTGCGGAAAGGGTTTTGGCTCTGGCTGCGGGACAGGTTTCGTTTTCTTCTTGCGGTTGCTCAGGAGAGACTTCAGGCTGATTATCCGGCGTCTCTACCCCTTCCATCCTAACCGTACCGCTGCCGGATAGGGTGCTGAAAGTCAGCCTGGAATACCCCAAAAATAGAAGAGGTTTCAGGATGGGGTCTTTTTAGCACGTCAGTAGCGAGTAGCCTTCGCTGCCAGGTGTTGTTAAAAGCTGCCCGTATCGATATAACTAACGCGCCTCCGGATAGCAGCAAAGTACGAGACGAGGATTGCGGGCCTTTTATAAAAAAATACCCCGCTGACGGATGACCAGCAGGGTATTTATCAGGCGCTTATGAAGTCAGCACCTGGCATGTCGGGCTTATTTAGCCGCAGCGAAGTTCTCTGCTGCCACGTCCCAGTTAACGACTTCCCAGAAGGCTTTGATGTAGTCAGGACGTTTATTCTGATATTTCAGATAGTAAGCGTGTTCCCACACGTCCAGGCCCACAATCGGGGTACCGGAAGCGCCAGAGATCGCTTCACCCATCAGCGGGTTGTCCTGATTAGCAGTGGAAACGACAGCCAGCTTGCCGTCTTTCTTGACCAGCCACGCCCAGCCGGAGCCGAAACGGGTAGCAGCTGCTTTTTCAAACGCTTCTTTAAACGCTTCAACGCTACCGAAATCTTTTTCGATGGCCGCTTTCAGTTCGCCGCCCAGCGTGGTGCCGGTTTTCAGGCCCTTCCAGAAGAAGCTGTGGTTAGCGTGCCCGCCCGCATTGTTACGCAGAACGGTTTTCTTGTCGGCAGGTACCTGATCCAGTTTGGTGATCAGATCTTCTACCGCCAGGTTAGCGAACTCGGTGCCTTCCAGCGCGGCGTTCGCATTGTTCACGTAGGTCTGGTGATGTTTGGTATGATGGATCTCCATCGTCTGCTTGTCGAAATGCGGTTCCAGTGCGTCGTATGCGTAAGGCAGGGATGGCAGTGAATAACTCATGTTCATCATCTCCATTGGTTTTTTGAGCAGCACTTCCCGATGGGGTGCCGCGTAAGCAGTCGGATCATTATAGTTAAATTAATGATCTGGAAAAGGGTTATCAATGCCCCGCTCTTTATAGGGTTATCATTGGCAACGCCTCTACGGTGGCCGTCAGAACCCAATCTTTACCTCACAGAGCAAAAAGATATAAGCCGTTTACCTCTGCTAAAACAGCCTCTCCCTCAGTCGATCCGCTCTGCGGGCTGCTTGAGCCCAGGCCGCCGCAATACAACGTTCAGACGTTCCCAGGGTGCTCAATCACGGCGTCTTTTCGGGTCAGGCAGAGCGATCAAACCAGCCGTTGGGGATGAGTATAAACCGTGGCACGACCCGGCTTGCTAAAGCCCACCAGCGTCAGGTTACTGCGCTGTGCCACCTCGACGGCCAGCCTGGTTGCGGCGGAAACCGCAAAAAGAATTTCCACGCCGCACATAGCGGATTTTTGCACCATCTCGTAGCTGGCGCGACTGGATACCAATACTGCCCCCTGTTGCCAGCCTGCCTGCCGACTGCGCAGGCCCAGCAGTTTATCCAGTGCCACGTGACGCCCTACGTCTTCACAGCCGCCGACCAGATTGCCGTCCGGCGCTACCCAGGCCGCGGCGTGCGTGCACCCCGTCAGCTGCCCCACGGGCTGATAGCTTTTCAGCTGCGCCAGGGCGCCATCCAGCCGATCCAGCGAAAACGTTTGGGTAAAAGGCAGCGGCTGTACAGGCTTGCCGATTTCCGCCAGCTGCTCCACGCCACAAACGCCGCAGCCGGTTCGTCCCGCCATCGCCCGACGCTGCTCTTTCAGCCCCATAAAACGGCGGCTGGAGAGTTCAACCTGTACTTCAAGACCTCCGCAGGAAGGGTGAATGTCGATGCCATAAATATCGCCGGGCGAGCCGATAATCCCTTCGGACAGGGAAAAACCTATGGCGAAAGCCTCAAGATCTTTCGGCGTCGCCATCATTACCACATGCGAAATGCCGTTATAAACCAGCGCCACTGGCACTTCGTCGGCCAGCCAGTCATCCTGCGCCGTCTCCAACGCATCGCGCTGCCAGACCTGAATTTGACTGGCCCCGGTCATCTCCTGCTCACTCGCCCTACTCATTTTTCCACCTGTTTTTTTTCCTGCGTTCAAGCTGTACCACAACGCTCGCGCCTGCAATTCTGGACCGGCAGAACGTCGACCGCAAAACAATAATCAGCGCAAAATTGTTTTGGAACGGTAAAGAGCACAAAAAGCGACCTGATTGATATGTATCAATTCACATGCTCTCTGTGCTGTTATTTTGCCCGCTCATGGAACGAAAAGCAGGCAAATGAGATGCAGATAAACAGACGGAACTTTTTCAAAATTTGTGCAGGCGGCATGGCCGGGACGTCACTGACGCTTCCTGGCTTTACGTCGCTACCCGCAGCAGGAGCCATCCGCGACAAGCTTCTGCGCGGTCGTGAAACCCGCAATAACTGCACCTACTGCTCGGTAGGCTGTGGGATGTTAATTTACAGTCTCGGTGACGGCGCTAAAAATGCCACTTCCTCTATTTATCATATCGAAGGCGATCTCGTTCAGCCGTAGGTCGCTCTGTCCAAAAGGCGATGGCGTGCCGGACTTTATTCACAGCAAGCAGCGCCTGAAATACCCGGCCTGGCGCGCGCCGGGTTCCGATCGCTGGCAGCGCATCAGCCGGGAAGAGGCATTCGATCGTATCGCCCGCCTGATGAAAGCGGATTGCGACGCCCATTTTCAGGAAAAAAACGCGGCGGGCGTTACGGTTAACCGCTGGCTGACCACCGGTATGCTCTGCTCCTCGGCAGCCAGCAATGAAACCGGGCTGATGCACATACTGGGTACGCCGCAGCTGGCGCGCCTGCTGCATCCCTTTGTCGGCACCGCGATGTTTTTCGCCTTTCTGCTGATGTTTTTCCGCTACTGGCGCCACAATTTACCCGAGCGTGAGGATCTGGTGTGGGCAAAAAATATTTATAAAATTGCCTTAAACGAGGAAGTTGGCGATACCGGGCGCTATAATTTTGGACAGAAGTGCGTATTCTGGGCCGCCATTGCCAGTTTACTGCTGCTGTTCGTCAGCGGTATCGTGATCTGGCGACCCTGGTTCGCCGATGCTTTTGCCCTTCCGCTGATCCGCGTAGCGCTGTTGGTCCATTCGGTGTCGGCTACGCTACTGATTGTTGTGATCCTGGTTCACGTTTACGCCGCTTTATGGGTAAAAGGAACCCTGACTGCAATGGTAGAAGGCTGGGTGAGCGATCGGTGGGCGCAAAAGCACCACCCTCGCTGGTATCGTACGCTCCGCCAGCGTCGCCATCGCCTTAAATAACAGGAATTCCTGATGACTATTCGCATAATCCCGCAGGAACAGCTGGAGAAAGGCGAGATAACAATGGCGGATGCTATCCCGCCGTTACTTTTCCCCAGGCTAAAAAATTTATACGCTCGCCGTGCCGCACGCCTGCGTCAGCTGGCAGAAAAAAACCCGCTGGGTGACTATCTACGCTTTGCGGCCGTTATCGCCAGCGCGCAGGAGATTGTGCTTTACGACCATCCGCTGCAGCTTGATTTGCGGGCGCGGCTGGCCGAGGCGGCGCGTCTCGGTAAACCGCCATTGGATATCAACACGCTGCCCCGCGATCCTCACTGGCAGCGACTGCTTCATTCGCTTATCGCGGAGATGAAACCGGAAATGTCCGGTCAGGCGCTGGCGGTGCTGGAGAATCTGGAAAAAGCCTCGGCATCAGAGCTGGAGTCGATGGCGAATGCGCTGTTTGCCAATGATTTTACGCACATTGCCAGCGATAAATCGCCTTTTGTCTGGGCCGCGCTTTCACTTTACTGGGCACAAATGGCGGCGTTAATTCCAGGTAAAGCCCGCGCTGAATACGGCGAACAACGGCAGTTTTGCCCGGTCTGCGGCAGCGTGCCGGTTTCCGGTATAGTGCATATGGATACGCAGCAGGAAGGCCTGCGCTACCTGCACTGCAACCTGTGTGAAAGCGAATGGCACGTGGTGCGCGCCAGGTGCAGTAACTGTGAACAGACGCAGGATTTACACTACTGGTCGCTGGAAAGCGAAGCCGCGTCAATTAAAGCAGAGAGCTGCGGCGACTGCGGCACCTATATGAAACTGCTTTACCAGGAAAAAGATCCGGCTGTAGAGGCGGTTTCTGACGATCTTGCCTCTCTGGTGTTGGACGCACGAATGGAGCAGGAAGGCTTTTCACGCAGTAGCCTGAATCCCTTTCTGTTTCCGGGAGAGTAAAACTACACGGGGTCCATCAGCTCTGAAGGGGAATTTGCGAAATGAAATTAATTGGCACCTATACCAGTCCTTTTGTACGGAAAATATCGGTCATCCTGTTGGAAAAAGGCATCACATTTGAATTTATCAATGAATCGCCCTGGACCGATGAGAGCCACGTTCCCCACTATAACCCGTTGGGTAAAATCCCTGCGCTGGTGGTCGGGGAGGATACCTGGTATGACTCGCATATTATCGCCGCTTATCTGGAGCAGTTGGATATCGCCCCGGCGCTGTTGCCTCAGGATCGACTGGCAGCTCTAAAAGTGCAGCAGCTGGAGGCCCTGGCGGACGGCATCGGCGACGCGGGGGTGATTCTGCTGCGTGAACAGATGAGGCCGCCAGAGAAGCAGATGGAAAGCCAGCTACTGCGCCAGCGCGAAAAAATAGCGCGTGGTCTTGATGCGCTGGAAAAAGAGGCGGCAAAAGGCACAACGTTGAACAGTGAAAATATCAACGTGGCAGATATCGCCGTCGCCTGCCTGATTGGCTTCCTGAATTTCCGCCGCGTTATTCCTAACTGGTGCGTGGAACGGCCAGCGCTGGTTAAACTGGCGGAAAAAATGTTCCAGCGGGAAAGCTTTGCCCGTACGGTCCCGCCCTCGGCCTGATGTCGGCCACGAGCGCATTCGCCGCGGTGACAGCGACATGTCCGCCGCCGCAAATACGCCAGAGAGGCATAGGGTCATCATCAGCGCTGCCCACGGCAAAACCAGGCCATGAGCGGCGCTGCCCGCCACGCTTTCTGCCCGGATCCCGGTGCAGTATGCTATTAAGACAGACGCAGTAGCTTTCCCTGTCAGCATCCCGATGCAGTACGCCATTGAGACTGGCGCAGTAGCTTTCCCTGCCCGGATCCCGGTGCAGTACGCTATTGAGACTGGCGCAGTAGCTTTCCCTGTCAACATACTGATGCAGTACGCTATTAAGACAGGCCCAGCAGCTTTCCCTGTCAACATACTGATGCAGTACGCTATTGAGACTGGCGCAGCAGTCTTCCCGGTCAACATACTGGTGCAGTAGGCCATTGAGGCAGGCGCGATAGCTTTTCCTGTCAGCATCCCGATGCAGTATGCCATTGAGACTGGCACAGTAGCCTTCCCTGTCAGCAGGGGAGTATTCATCGGCGGTACCCGTTTCCTTCAGCTTCTCCTTCTCTGACGTTGCCCATCTGGCGCTGTTTTGCTCGTCACTTAATCTGACGATTCAGCCAATGGCTCCATATCCAAAAATGAGATTCGCTGCCAGGCTGTATCGTTCCAGCCCCTTTCATTCATTGCGGATACAGGAACAGCATATGTTACCAGGATCGCTTCAGGCTCTCTGTCTGATGAGCTTCTTTCTGGCCGATGTCAGAGACGGATTAGGTCCTTTTCTAGGCATTTTTTTGACCGGACGACACTGGAGTCCGGATGAGATTGGCTTCGCCATGACCTGCGGTGGTATCGCCGGGCTACTCTCTACGCTGCCGGCTGGCGTGATAGCGGATGCTACGCGCCATAAAAGAACGGTTGTGCTGGGAGGCTGCGCGATCATTACCGGCGCAACCCTGCTGCTCTGGTACAGCAGTCAGTCATGGATGGTGATAGTTTCACAAATTGTCGTCGGGATAGCAGCGGCATTCATTGGCCCCACCGTCTCCGGCATTACCCTGGGACTGACCGGTCAAAAAGCCTTTAACCGGCAAATGGGACATAACGAAGCCTACAGCCATGCCGGAAACACCCTGGCCGCGGTTTGTGCCGGCTTCGCTGCCTGGTACTGGGGGACGGGCGCGGTCTTTATTTTGATGACCATCATGGCCATTTGTGCCGGCATCGCCACGCTTGCTATTCGCAGCCAGGATATCGATTACGATGTTGCGCGTGGTTTAGAAGCACAACATCGGCAAGAGCGCCCCATGAGTCTGTGGGCGCTGGCGCGCAAGCCTGACCTTTTAATCGCCGGTCTGACGCTGCTGCTATTTCATCTGGCCAACGCGGCTCTGCTGCCGATGTTGAGTATGCGTGTAGCCTCCACGCCAGCGCACAACGCCATCAACCCTGGCGTGTATGCGGCTGCCACCGTGGTTATTTCTCAGCTGGTTATGGTTCCTGTCGCGCTCTATGTGGCCAGATACGTGGAGAAATATGGTTATCGCCGCCTGATTATGTTGGCCTTACTGATCCTGCCTGTTCGGGCAGCGATTGCCGCTGAATTTTCCGAGCCGCTGTTTATTATTCCGGTGCAAATTCTTGACGGTATGGCCGCAGGGATCCTGGGGGTTGCCGTGCCCGGTTACATCGTTTCGCTGTTGCGTGGAAGCGGGCATGTTAATGCAGGCCAAAGCGTGGTGATGCTGATGCAGGGCGCTGGCGCTTCTTTCAGTCCCGCCCTCGCTGGCCTGATTGCCGCCCATTACTCATGGAGCACGGCCTTCAGCGCGCTGGGCTTTATTGCCCTACTGGCGCTGTTGCTGTGGTGGCTGCCTGGCCGTATGGCTTTGGTAAAAACAACCTGAACGGTGGATAAAGCACGAGCGCCTGTTACAAAGGCGCTCGTTTTTTTATACCAGCCCGCCAGGGGAATTATTCGTGCACGTCGCTCCCCCTCGGGAAACGGGTTTTTCCGTTATCCGTACTCAGAAACGCGCGCTGATGCCCAGGTTATAAATAAACTGCTCGCCGGAGCTGAGGCCGCTGGTTTGCGACACCGAGGCGAAGGCTGACGCGCTGTCGCCTAACGGGACATTCGTGCCGACAGTCATATCCACCCAGTTGCTGTCCTGAAGGGCCGTGTCGCGCACAAAATGAGTCTGCGTCGATTTTAACCCGCCGCCGGCACGCCAGACGTTATCGCCAAACTGATGGTTATAGCTGATCTCTGCCCAGGGATTGATCCAGCCCAGCGTTGAATCCAGTCGCCAGCCCAGCGCGCCGATCTGCGAATGGTAATTCTGATCGGAAAAGCGCATGGCCGTACTGCTGTTGCCCCTTTCGCTGAAACCTTTCACCTGACTGTAATCTACTGCATATTGCGCCGTTGGGCCGGTGGTCAGCGACGCGCCCAGAGGAATGTCCCAGCCGGTGGTCATACGCACGCCAAGCTGCTTACCGTCGGTATCGCCCTTTTCCGTTCGCGCCGCCGGGCCAAGGGAAAAGCGCCGCTGAATATCGTCATAGTTGGCAAAAGCGTAGTGCGCATCCGCATTTATCCAGCCGTGATCCAGAAAAGAGAATTCGCTCCAGGCTGAAAATAGCCAGCCGCGCAGCCTGTAGTCGAAACGAGAAGAGGGATGCTGCGTATCGTCAGAGCCGGAAACCAACGCACCCACCAGCAGCGTATCGGTGAGCTTGTAGTCCACGCCCAGCGTCAGGTTGTGGGTGGTGGCGTTGCCGTCGCCCGCCGCCAGATTGTTAGCATAATCATAATGTTGTCCACTGTAGCCGCCAAACACGTTAAGCGATCCCTGAGGATTGTTGCTGTGACGCTGCTGCTGCAAACGGCTGTCGAGCGTGGCGCGTGCATCGCGGGAGAGTGCCAGCATCGCCTGATCCAGCGCCACCACCTGTGCGGGCGCGTTCAGTACGGCCTCAATATAATCGGCGATCAGCTGATGCGTAGCAGGACTGGGATGCAGACGATCGGCAAACAGCAGGGCCTGCTCGTCAGAAAAACCGGGAGTGGCTGAAGTACAGACGGCGGCTGAAACGCCGGGCGGACAGGCCATGCCCGCCGTATTGCTTAAGCCATAGCGCGCCGGGTCGCTGAGGATCTCGCTGAAAAGGCCATTAATATCCACGCGTACAATATTACCGTCCAGCTGCGCCAGCCGATTGTCCTCCAGCTGATTGTAGGTGTCGGTCAGGGCGCGGGCCTGCTCGCTGAGACTTTGCCAGGCCGCAAAAAGCCGATCGGCGATAGCCTGACGTACGACTGTTACGCTGCTCGCTTCCCCGGCAGCGGCATACAGCGCCTGATAAACAGCCTGATTACGGCTGTTCAAATCTGGCGTAGCCTGGCTATTCAGCGAGGTGAACGCCGCCGCCAGCGCCGTCCCGGCAACCGGGGCCAGGCCGGTCTGAATAACCGCTTCTAACAGTGCTGGCGTCGCGCCTATATTGGGTACGGTTGGGACGATAACCGTTCCGGCACCGGCAGCCAGCAGCTGCTGTACCTGGCCTGCCGCGGCAAAAGCACTGTTGCTGACCAGCGTGACCGCCTGTTGCGGGTTCAGCGCCGCGGCCGCCAGATCGTTGCCGCCAATCCAGTGAATATAGAGACCATCGGCATCCGCACGGCCACCGCTGCCCGACAGATAAGCGGCGACCTGATCGGCCGTGTTGTCTTGTGCATTAAGCAGCGGTGTCGCTACCGCACTGCCCGCGGCATAGTTGCTGCCGCCGCTGTCAGATGCCTGAAGCGACTGGTTGATTTTTGCGGCCAGGATTTCGTCATACAGCGGATGTCGGCTGCTATCCCAGGTATAGCGACCGTTATTACCGCTATCACTCAGGCTGTCGCCAAAGACGGTCAGGCTGTCCCAGGCCAGCGCAGGAAAGCTCGAGACGGCATAAAAAAGCCACGCGCGTCCAAAAGCGCGCAGGTGCGAATATTTTTTTAACATGGTGTGACCCCAAAAAGAGCCTGAAAGCGGTAGAAAGGCGCCGGTTATTTTGTTGCTATGCTCATCAACCTGTCAGATAACTATTATCGGTTCGGGCATAACGTCAAGCCGTTTTCAGGCTATTTTTCAAACAAATTACTTCGGGGATTTTATTTATGCAGCGTTGCGGTTGGGTGACTCAGGATCCGCTCTATCTGGCCTATCACGACACGGAGTGGGGGGTGCCAATAACCGATACGCAGGGGCTCTTTGAAATGCTGTGCCTGGAAGGGCAAATGGCCGGACTTTCCTGGCTCACCGTTTTGAAAAAACGGGAGAATTATCGGCAGGCTTTCTGCGGTTTCGATCCTGAGCAGGTGGCTTTAATGACCGAAAGCGATATCGATCGGCTGATGCTGGACAGCGGACTGATCCGCCATCGTGGTAAGCTTTCCGCTATTGTCGCCAATGCGCACGCGCTGCTGGCCATGGCGCAACAGGAAGAGAACTTTGCCGATTTTATCTGGGGCTTCGTCGATCACCAGCCGCAAATTCATCACTACAGCGACTACCGTGATGCCCCCACATTCAGCGCCGTTTCCGATACCCTTTCAAAAGCGCTGAAAAAACGGGGCTTTAAATTCGTCGGCACCACCACCTGCTATTCGTTTATGCAGGCCTGCGGCCTGATCTGCGATCATACGACCAACTGTTTCTGTCATCCTGATCCTCGCAGGTAGCTTCTCTTTACAAATTTAAGAGGACAAGACGGTTTTTTTTCGCCGTCGCGTCGGCATAATCGTTTCTTTTCAGGCTATTTCGCCCGCTGCTGTTCAGGAAACGCTCTCTATGAAAAAACGTTTTGTTACTCTTGCTCTGGTTTTGAGCGGTACCCTTGCCCTGTCGGGCTGTACCACTAACCCTTACACCGGCGAACGCCAGGCCGGCAAAGCCGGTATTGGTGCCGGTCTGGGCGCTGCCCTGGGCGCAGGCGTCGGCGTGCTCTCTTCTTCCAAAAAAGATCGCGGCAAAGGCGCGCTGATTGGCGCAGCAGCAGGCGCAGCGTTAGGCGGCGGCGCAGGCTATTACATGGACGTGCAGGAAACCAAACTGCGTGAAAAAATGCGCGGCACCGGCGTCAGCGTGACTCGTGAAGGCAATAATATCGTGCTGAACATGCCGAACAGCGTCACCTTCGACAGCAGCAGCAGCTCGCTGAAACCTGCGGGCGCCAACACGCTGACCGGCGTGGCGATGGTACTGAAAGAATACCCAAAAACCGCGGTTAACATCGTCGGCTATACCGACAGTACCGGCAGCCGCCAGCTGAACATGAACCTGTCGCAGCAGCGCGCCGATAGCGTAGCCAGCTCGCTGATTACCCAGGGCGTAGCGACTAACCGTATTCGCACCGGCGGTATGGGCCCGGACAATCCTGTTGCGTCCAACAGCACTGCCGCAGGCAAAGCGCAGAACCGCCGCGTGGAAATCACCCTCAGCCCGCTGCAGTAAACACGTCAGCCGGACAGGCTTTGTCCGGCTGTTTCTCAGTCCTGTCAGGCCGCCTCCGCCTGACAGTGGGCGAGACCGCCCTTATGCTTTATGATGGCCGGATCCGCTTTCCGCCATTACCCGCTATCTTAAGATTTAAGCCCCGTGATGGCTGCTTTCTTTTTTACTCGTTCAAGGATCGCTATGAACCGCAAGGCCGCACGCGCGACAATCAGCGACGTTGCCAAACAAGCAAATACAGGCAAGACCAGCGTTTCTCGCTATCTCAACGGCGAGCAGCATCTCCTTTCCGCCGATTTAAAGCAGCGTATCGAAACCGCTATTGCCAGCCTGAACTATCGCCCCAGCCAGATGGCGCGTGGCCTGAAGCGCGGGCGCACTCGCCTGATTGGTTTGATTATCGCGGATATCACTAACCCTTATTCTGTTGATGTTATGTGCGGCATCGAGGCGGCCTGCCGCGCTCAGGGCTTTACGCTGCTGATGTGCAACACCAATAACGAGGTGGATCAGGAGCAGCATTACCTCAACCTGCTGAGCAGCTATCAGGTAGAAGGTATTGTGGTTAACGCCGTAGGGATGCGCGAGGAGGCACTCAGTCACCTCCAGCAGTCGCTGCTGCCGATGGTGCTGATTGACCGCAAGATCCCGGACTTTGCCTGCGACGTGGTCGGGCTGAATAACCATGAGGCCGCCGCGCAGGTAACGACGCATCTGCTTGAAGAATCTTTTGAGGCTATCCTGTTTATTACCGAGCCGTTGGGTACCGTCAATACGCGTCACGAGCGCCTGAAAGCGTTTCAGGACACAATGGCGCAGTATCCGCAGCGCGAGGCCGAACAGGCTGAGGTGGCCTTAAATGACAGCGCGCGGCTGGATGAAATCCTGAAGGATTTTTATCAACGCCACCGTCACCACCGCTGCGCCGTGCTGGCCGTAAACGGGGCGCTGACCCTACAAATCGCGCGCAGCTTCAAACGTCTGGAGCTGAACTGGGGCAGCGATTTAGGGCTGTTGGGCTTCGACGAGCTGGTTTGGTCTGAACTGGCGGGCAGCGGCATCACCACGCTGAAGCAGCCTACCTGGCAGATTGGTTATGCCGCCCTGGAGCAGGTGATTCGCCGCATCGAAGGTGACGAAACGCCGCCGTGTGAACAGCTTTATTCTGGCGAATTGATTATCCGCAATTCCACGAGGTTCGCTTAATTTCCTGCCTTTTAGCTCCATTAACGCAGTGGATAGCCTGACCATCTTCGTTCTGATGCTTTTCCAGTAAATTTCCAAATAATTGTCCACACCGTGAGCGCGATCATAAAACCGCGCTCCGCCCCTTTCGGTTGGAACCGGTTCCAGTTAACGTTTTTGTAACGTCAGGGCCACCGCCCGGAGGAAAAGATGAAACCTGAAATTATTGTAGTGACCGCCGCCTTTGGCCGCGATCGGGTTGCTGAGCTTGGCGGCCAGCAGGCCGTTGTCCCCATTGTCGCCGCTGCGGGCGCTGATGGTATTGAGATCCGCCGCGAATTATTCAGTGAAGCAGAGATCCGGCAGCTTTCCACGCTGGGCCAGGCGATTAGCGAGGCCGGTCTGGCCGCGTTTTATTCCGTGCCGGAAGCGCTCTATACCGAAAAAGGCGCACTGAATCCCAATCTGGACAATCATCTCAACGAGGCGAAGCAATTAAACGCCCGCCTGATAAAATATTCATTAGGCCATTATCAGCCCGGTTCAAGCGCTTCGCCACTGCGCGACGGGCTGCCTTTAACCCTGGTAGTGGAAAACGATCAGACCGACTGCGGCACGCTGGCCGCCCTTGCCCCCTATTTTTCGGACACCGCGCCCGTTGGGATGACGTTTGATATGGGTAACTGGTTGTGGGTGGGCGACAGCCCTACGCAGGCAGCGAAGCAGCTGGCCTCCTTTGTCAGCTACGTGCACGTAAAAGCCGCCACGCTGAGCGATGGCGGCTGGCGGGCTATCGCGCTGAACGAGGCTGATAACCTGTGGCGTGAAACGCTGGCGCTGCTGCCGGCCGACGTGCCGCGAGGCATTGAGTTCCCGCTGGAAGGCGACGACCTGGTGGCCGTCACCCGTCACTATGTAGATTTGCTGCGAGAGGTATAGACCATGACCCTTCATGAAAACGGGACGCTGGATGCGGTGACGATTGGCGAAGCGATGGCGATGTTTATTGCCAGCGATACGGGCGATCTGGCGGCGGCGGAGCATTTCACCAAACGTATCGCCGGGGCCGAGCTGAACGTCGCTATCGGTCTGGCGCGCCTTGGGCTGAAAGTAGGCTGGGTCAGCCGTGTGGGTAACGATTCTTTTGGCCGTTTTACGCGCCAGCAGCTTGAAAAAGAGGGCGTTGACAGCCGCCAGGTAACGACAGACGAGCGCTATCCTACCGGCTTTCAGCTGAAGTCCCGCGTGGAAGATGGCTCCGATCCCCTGGTGGAGTATTTCCGTAAAGGCTCCGCGGCCAGCCACCTGTCCGTTGAAGATTTTAACCGCGACTACTTTGGCGCGGCGCGCCACCTGCATCTGAGCGGCGTGGCAGCAGCCATCTCCGACAGTTCGCTGGCGCTGTCGAAACATGCGGCGCAGGAAATGAAGCGGATGGGCAAAACCATCTCCTTTGATCCCAATCTGCGTCCCGTGCTCTGGTCAAGCGAGCGTGAAATGGCGACCCAACTCAACACGCTGGCAGGTTTCGCTGACTGGGTGTTGCCAGGCATCAGCGAAGGAAAAATTCTGACTGGCTACGATCAGCCAGAAGCGATCGCCGATTTTTATCTGGCGATGGGCGTTAAAGCGGTCATCATTAAAACAGGCTGCGAAGGGGCCTGGTATAAAACCGCCGAAGGTGAAAAAGGCCAGGTCGATGCGATTAGAACCGCCAATGTGGTCGATACCGTAGGGGCGGGCGATGGCTTCGCCGTGGGCGTTATCAGCGCACTGCTGGAAGGAAAAACCCTGCCACAGGCGATTAAACGCGGCAACCGTATCGGCTCACTCGCTATCCAGGTCAGCGGTGACAGCGAAGGCTTGCCGACGCGCGAAAAGCTCGGTGATTTTTAACCACCGGCCAACGCAAACCCAATCAGGCTTCTAACCGAACCATAACGAACCGCACCTCACCCTACCCTGCAGCGTGCGGTCACCTCCAACAGAGGAAGCAGAAGATGAACAAGCAGACAATCGCGCCTAAACGCTGGTGGTATATCATGCCCATCGTGTTTATCACCTACAGCCTGGCGTACCTCGACAGGGCTAACTTCAGCTTTGCCTCAGCCGCCGGTATCAATAAAGATCTGGGTATCACGCACGGCATGTCGTCGCTGTTGGGTGCCCTGTTCTTTCTGGGCTACTTCTTTTTCCAGATCCCCGGCGCGATGTATGCCGAACGCCGCAGCGTAAAAAAACTGGTTTTTGTCTGCCTGGTACTGTGGGGCATTTGCGCCTCGCTGACGGGCGTAGTGAGTAATATTCCCATGCTGGCGGCTATCCGCTTTGTGCTTGGCGTCGTCGAAGCAGCCGTCATGCCAGCCATGCTGATTTATATCAGCAACTGGTTTACAAAATCGGAACGCTCCCGCGCGAACACTTTTCTGATCCTGGGCAATCCGGTGACGGTACTGTGGATGTCCGTGGTGTCCGGCTATCTGATCAACGCTTTCGGCTGGCGTGAAATGTTTATTTTTGAAGGGATCCCTGCCGTCATCTGGGCCGTCGCCTGGTGGTTTATGGTGCAGGATAAGCCTGCTCAGGCGAAATGGCTGAGCGAAGAGGAAAAAGCGGCGCTGGCGGCCCAGCTGCAGAAAGAGCAGGAAAGCATCAAGGCCGTGCGTAATTACAGTGAGGCATTCCGCTCGCGCAATGTCATTATCCTTTGCGTGCAGTACTTTACCTGGAGCATCGGCGTGTATGGCTTTGTGCTGTGGCTGCCTTCCATTCTGCGCAACGGGATGCAGATGGGCATGGTAGAAGCCGGCTGGCTCTCTGCGGTGCCTTACCTGGCCGCAACCGTGGCGATGATCCTGGCTTCCTGGGCTTCCGACAAGCTGCAAAACCGTAAACTCTTTGTCTGGCCGCTGCTGTTAATTGGCGCGCTGGCGTTTTTAGGTTCATATCTTGTTGGAGCGAATAATTTCTGGCTGTCATTCACTCTGTTAGTGGTAGCCGGTGCCGCGATGTACGCGCCTTATGGCCCGTTCTTCGCCATTATTCCGGAAATGCTGCCGCGTAACGTGGCGGGGGGCGCGATGGCGCTGATTAACGCTATGGGCGCGCTTGGCTCTTTCCTCGGCTCCTGGGTCGTGGGGTATTTAAACGGTGCCACGGGCAGTCCTTCCGCTTCGTATATCTTTATGGGGGTATCGCTGCTTATCTCGGTCTGGCTGACATTAATCGTAAAGCCGGCAGCCAATAAGCAACCCCCGATGCCGCATGGCGCTAAACACGCTTAATGGCATGGGCCGGTTGGCCCGTGCCTTAACGAAACAGGGAGACAAGCATGAAACCATCCGTGGTGCTGTATAAGAAGCTGCCGCAAGACCTGCGTTCGCAGCTCGACGAGCATTTTAACGTTACTGAAATCAACGGGCTGACCCCTGAAACCCTCAGCCAACACGCGGAAGCTTTTCAGCAGGCCGAAGGCATTTTAGGCTCCGGCGGTAAAGTGGACGCGGAGTTTCTGAAAAAAGCCCCGAAGCTGCGCGTTGCCTCTTCCGTGTCCGTGGGCGTGGACAATTTTGATATTCCCGCCCTAAGCGAACGCGGCGTGCTGTTGATGCATACGCCGACCGTCCTGACTGAAACCGTTGCCGATACCATGATGGCGCTGGTGCTGACCAGCGCGCGTCGCGTGGTGGAGTCCGCAGAACGCGTGAAAAAAGGCGAATGGCAGGGCAGCATCAGCGCCGACTGGTTCGGCATCGACGTGCATCATAAAAAAATGGGTATTCTGGGCATGGGCCGCATTGGTCTGGCGCTGGCACAGCGTGCCCATCTGGGTTTCAGTATGCCTATTCTGTATAACGCGCGTAAGCATCACGAAGAAGCGGAACAGCGTTTTGACGCGCAATACTGCGATCTCGACACGCTGCTGAAAGAGTCCGACTTCCTGTGCATCAGCCTGCCGTTAACTGAACAGACTCACCATCTGATCGGTCGTGAAGAGCTGGCGAAAATGAAGCCTTCCGCCGTGCTGATTAATGCCGGACGCGGCCCGGTTGTTGATGAAGAAGCGCTGATCGCCGCGTTAAAAGAAGGCAAGCTTCACGCGGCCGGCCTGGACGTGTTTGAGAAAGAGCCGCTGCCGAAGGATTCACCTTTGCTGACGCTACCCAACGTGGTGGCCCTGCCGCATATTGGCTCGGCGACTCATGAAACCCGTTACGGCATGGCAAAAGACGCGGTAGAGAATCTGATTGCCGCGCTGAAAGGCAATGTAGAAAAAAACTGCGTTAATCCCGACGTGGCAAAATAATTCTCTGTGCCGATGCGCTGTGTGCATCGGCACTTTTTCTTACCCCTCCGCCCTTTATACTGCGCACTACTCCCTTCACTGCGAAACAAGCGACAAACCAACAGACTGTTATTTTATAAATACGCAGGCATGCCATTGTTATTTAACCAACCCATTCAGGTAAAAAAATAAAACATTATTTAAGCCGGATTTACCAACGTGCGAAATCCGTTTTTTATTATAATAATTTTACAAAATAATTGTTATGTTATGAGGTGACACCTGGTGAAAAAAGTTCCTTTTTAGTAATAGATAATTGCCTGCTGATATAAATTTTTTGGTGAGGTTAACAGCCAACCTTCAGGCGTTTTATTAGCAATAATGGCACAGGATTCACCAAAGTGAGTGCCATGTCATTTAAGAAGTAAGGCGTTCATAAGGTGGATGGATTATTAATTTAGCGTAGAAGCGATAAGGCGTTACGCGCTGATGATATATTAGCTATTCTCCTGCTAATATGGCCAGCATTGCTGTACCGGCAACGGCAAGCCAGTAAAAGGAGTAAACAGTATTCTGCATCAGGAAGAGTAAAGAGGTATATTGGCTCCAAGACGACTATTACTTGAACTATTCCCCTTCCGCTATATTGTCAGGTCTTTTCGATACAGGTTTTATGCGCGCGTGATTTTAAAGCGACTAACATGATGTCTTAATGAATGAAATAAATGACCAGCTTGCGGACCCTTTATTTAACCCATAAAAGACCTGCTCTAAACGCGGCCGGTTAACGAGCCAGCCACCGTCTACGGCAAGGGTATAGCCATTAATATAATCAGAAGCAGGTGACGCAGGAATACCGCAGGCCCTTTCAGATCGTCAGGCAGTCCTCAACGGCCTGCCGGAATACGCTGTAGAAATCAGAGGAAATGCCCAGATGAAATGAAAATTCATTTAATAGAAAACCCGACTTCATTTACGGGGTGATATGAAATCCACCCCGGCTGGCTTATTCGACGGCTATCGGCTTTTGTTCCACGTTGATTTTGGTATCGCCCTGCAGCGTTTTAATCCGCTGTTCAACTTTTTGCACCGCGCTGGCATCTTTCAGCAGCGAATAGGTTAGCGTAAATTCTGTGCTCTGACCCGGCTGCAGCTGTTTAACCCGCCCCTGCTCTTTTTCAATCGTGACCGGATAGGCATAGTTAGTCCCTGGTTCGATCCCCGTCACATAACCCTGTTTCAGAGTATCGGTGTTTTTCCACATGGTCAGTACCGGCAGCTGGCGTGTATCGAATTCAATAGCCGCGCCCTTGTCACCTTTACTGTTGACTACGGCTGCCACCGTTTTGCCATTGCTGTCGGCAATTGGTTGCAGGTTAAAAACCATTTCATCGAAATCTTTGGTCGGCGCGCCATAGGTCTGCCAGTTTTCCAGCCCTTTTTTCGCATAGTCGTTAAACGGCGAAACGGATTTTACCGGCGCCAGGAAGCGGGCATTTTCTTCCAGAATCGGCGTGCTGAAGTTGCTGTGGTAAATAATTTCATAGTCGTGCGGGTAATCACCCTGATTGGTCAGCACATCGTGGAGGGTGAAGGAGTCCGAGCCCGGCACGTAACGTAGCTCGGTCCAGGTTTCCAGCCGCGCTTTTTTAAAGGTGTTTTCTTTCAACAGACCGCGAATACGAATTTCATGCGGTGCCTGGTCGTCCACAATGACTTCCACTTTTGAAGCTGGCGTATTGCCTGCTTTGCCGTGCAGCGTATAGATACGTCCCTCTTTAGTGACGGGATGCCCGGTCCACTCATAGCCGCAGCGCACCATCATCTCGTTAAAGCCTTCCAGCCAACCCAGACCGTTACGGCTTTCCAGATTGATATAAGCCGGATTCACTACCTCATCAACAGGTGAGTCCCAACCCAAACGCACACCGTGACCGTTAACGTGCAGCAGATCCATACCACGCGTCGGGCTGAGGGCAATGGTCAGGCCGTTTTTGCTGGTCAACGTCAGCACCTTCGAGCCTTCCTGCTTGCCGCCATGCAGTACCTGCTGTTCCAGCGTAAAGGGTTCGCCGCTCAGCTTGAGTTGCTTGCTGTCAATCCGCCAGTCGCCCTTTTCCGTCCCCTGCGTATCGGTTAATACCCAGCTTTGCGCCGCCGCCTGCCCACTGATCATTGCCACTACTGCACCCGCCAGAAGAGTCTTGTTCATGTCGTTATCCTTGCTGAAATGATTTAGCTGAAGAGCAGCCAGCCTACAAAGCAGGCGGCATCAGGACTGTGACTGGCGTCACCTGCCGGATTTTTAAGAAATTTTTATCAATAAGACGTGCAGTTCATCACAAATTATTAACTCAAATAATCACTCTGCTGATAAAGGCCACGACGCGGGCAATAAAAAACAGGTCATGAGTTGAAACGATTCACCTGAAGCTTACTGCCGGACACGGAGCGTGCCTTTTTCTTGCTGGCCGCTACCGCTGCCCGCTGACGTTGCATCATGCCTGGCGGGGCGTTAAGGTTAGCTTTCACTTGCCTACGATAAGCAGTTAATACGTTATGAGCTTTTCCGCTTTCGGTAATAAATTCACGCGCGCCTCAGGCATTACCCGCCTGATGGAAGATATGGGCGAAGGGTTACGCACGCCCGATTCGGTGATGCTGGGTGGCGGTAATCCGGCCCAGATCCCGGCGATGAACACCTATTTTCAGCAGCTGCTGCAACAGATGCACAATGAGGGCAAGCTGGCCGATGCGCTTTGCAACTACGATGGCCCACGTGGAAAAAGTACGCTGCTGGAATCGCTTTCCACGCTGCTGCGCGACGAACTGGGCTGGCAGGTTGGGCCACAGAACATTGCCCTGACCAACGGCAGCCAAAGCGCCTTTTTCTATTTATTTAACCTTTACGCGGGTCGCCGCGAAGATGGCCGTAAAAAGCGCGTATTGTTTCCTCTTGCGCCTGAATACCTGGGATATGCTGATGCCGGGCTGGATGAAGATCTGTTTGTCTCCGCCCGTCCCGATATTGAAATGCTGCCGGAGGGTCAGTTCAAATATCACGTCAATTTTGAACAGTTATCCGTCACCGAAGATACCGGCCTGATTTGCGTTTCCCGACCGACGAATCCAACCGGCAATGTTATTACCGACGAAGAACTGATGAAGCTGGATGCGCTGGCACAGCAGCATGACGTGCCGCTGCTGATTGATAATGCCTACGGTGTGCCTTTCCCCGGCATCATCTTCAGCGACGTTCGCCCGCTGTGGAACCCGAATATTATTCTGTGCATGAGCCTTTCCAAGCTGGGCCTGC
>NZ_DALZCD010000015.1:0-6446 GCF_031978025.1 Erwinia sp. | reverse complement strand
CCGCTATTGGCAATATGAACGGCATTATCAGCCTGGCCCCGGGCAGTATCGGCCCTGCCATCGCACACGAAATGATCCTGCGTGGCGATTTGCTGCGCCTGTCGGAAGAAGTGATCAAACCGTTTTATCAGGAAAGAGTTAAACAAACTATCGCTGTTATCCGCCGCTATTTGCCGGAAGAACGCTGCCTTATTCATAAACCTGAGGGCGCTATTTTCCTCTGGCTCTGGTTTAAAGACCTGCCCATTTCTACCGAGATCCTTTACCAGCGTTTAAAAGCGCGCGGCGTGTTAATGGTGCCGGGACACTTTTTCTTTCCGGGACTGGAGCATGAATGGCCGCATACGCATCAGTGTATGCGCATGAATTATGTGCCGGACAGCGACAAGATTGAGAAAGGGATAGCCATTCTGGCAGAAGAGATTGAACGGGCGCATGGCGAATCGGACACCCGGGCAACCCGCTGAATGCCCACAAAAAAGGCCGCACCCTGTGCGGCCTTCTCTTTAACGCGCGGTCTTACTTAAGAATTTCAATGCGGCGCGGTTTATTGGCTTCCGGTACGATGCGCTCCAAATCGATATAGAGCAAACCATTTTCCAGACGGGCATCGCGCACGTTGACGTGTTCGGCAAGCTGGAATTTACGCTCAAAGTTGCGTTCGGCAATACCCTGATAAAGATAGGTTTTTTCCTGCTGTTCTTCAGGATGGGCACCGCGTACGGTCAGCATATTGTCGTGAGAGGTGATCTCCAGTTCGCTCTGTGCGAACCCTGCCACGGCAATAGTAATTCGGTACTGGTTTTCCGCCACCAGCTCCACGTTATAAGGAGGGTAGCCGCCGTTGCTCTGACCCTGATTCGATTCCAGCAGGTTGATCAGACGGTCGAAACCAATAGAAGAACGGTACAGCGGGGCGAGATCAAAATTACGCATGGTATAGCTCCTGATTATCAGCGAGGGTGTCGTGCGACCTTCCACTATGGACAGATCGGCGGGCCAAAAGCGGTACCCTGTCGGCATACGTTTTGTGACCCTGAACATAAAATGGTGACATTGAAGCCCCTTTCAAGGGCTTGTTCAGGAAAATTTTCAGCCAGTCTGATACGAATGGCATACACTCAGAAAGACATTCATCGGAGCATTAAAGCAGCGGCGCAAGGCTGATAATGATAAGCAGAGCGGTTTGCCACTGTTGAAGGGATAAAGATTATGATGGTACTGAGTAAAAGTCATTTCGCTGGCCTGTTGGCCTGCCTGTCACTGGCCGGTACGGGCGGCTGTTCCAGCTTTATGTCCCATTCTGGTCCCGATCAGGGCTATTATCCCGGCACGCGCGCCAGCGCGAAAATTGTTGCCGACAGCGACAGCGGCTGGGTAATGCGCCCGCTGGCGGCTATCGACCTGCCTTTCTCTGCCGTGCTGGATACGCTGTTGCTGCCGTTTGACTATTACCGTTCAGGCCGTGATAAAACCGGTGATTCGCCGCACGAACGCGTGTTGCGCAGCGAGCAGGAAAATCATACCAGCGACAGCCTTTCTCAGGCCGCGCCGCTGGTGATCAGTACGTCGCCTCGACATCAGCAATAAAGATCTGCTGAAAGCCCGCCACGTTACGCAAGTACGCCACATAAAGTCCGTCCGGCGAGCAGACAACCGCTTCCGGCAAAGGCGCCTCGGCGGTACGGGCCGTCAGACGACGCATTTTACCGCTGCCCGTATCGCACAGCACCACGCTGTTATCGTTGATAAAAGCCACCGATTTGCCATCAGGATGCCAGCTAAAAGCGGACTGGATATCGCTGGCGGTGTGGGTAATTTGCCGGGGCTTGCCGCCGCCGGGCGCAATGGTCCAGAGCTGTACCACGCCCTCCTCGTCTTTCATTAAAAAGGCGATGGCGCGGCCGTCAGGCGAGCTGCGCAGCCAGTGGCGCGGCAATGTTGCCAGCCCGGGAAAGGCGCGATCGTGCGTAAAGGTCAGGCGACGCTGTCTGACGCCTTGCGGGGGAGCCGGCAAGGCGGTAGCCGTACCGGCCAGCGGCGCGTCACCTTCAAGTGCATAGTCGGCCATCTTTTCCGGCAGATCGACAATAAACACTTCCGGCACCTTTTCCCCTTTTTCACTGAGCGTATCGCCGATAAACGCCAGCGCCCAGCGCTGCCGGTGACCGTCGCTTTTCAGGTAGCCCTCTTCGCCAATCCAGCCCTCTTCGTAAGCCCGGTTGATCTCATCACTGCCGGGTGCGGGCGTAGGGGTAGTCGCACTGACCAGCACGCAAAAATGGCTGCCTGCATATTCTCGCGGATGCTGTAACGGTGGGCAAACCGCATGTAGCGGCACGGCTACCCCGACGTTACGCAAATCTTTTGCCGCATCCAGCTCGTGCATCACGTGGTCGTTATAGGTAAAACTCAGCCGGCTACCGTCGGGGCTGAACACGTGCACGTGCGAGCCGCCACGCAGCGCGCCGGGCGTGTAGGGCGGCGTGATATCGCAGGCATCCATATTTTCCACCAGCCCGTTTTGGATAATCACACCACGGCGATGATGAAAGTCATAGTGCCACTGGCTGTCAGGATGCTCCGGGCCATGAATGCAAACGTAGCGTGGTGGTAAATCCGGGCTAACGGTAACCACGCCTACATGCGCGCCCGCCTGTGCCTGGTAAAGGATTTCCGTCTGGCCGCTAAGATTCACTCGCTCGACGGTTAAGCTATTGAACGTCGAGGCATGGCTGCGAACGTCGTAGACCAGCCAGTGGCTGTCGGCGGTCCAGATGTTGGTATTGGTGAGCTGGTGATTGCGCTGAGCAAAAGTGAGCTGTTTTTCCGTCATCATGCTTACCCTTAACGAGGTTTGCTGCTAAGGGTAATGCATTACGCGCTTTTGCGGTACTGGCGTATAAAGTGCGCTATTACCGTAAAATCAGAGGGCGAATTTTTCAATAGCGTGCGCTACGCCGTCTTCCCTGTTGGTTTTGGTGACAAACTGCGCAATATTTTTTACCTTGTCGATACCGTTGCCCATGGCTACGCCTGTCCCCGCGAAGGTTAGCATCGCCAGATCGTTTTCCTGATCGCCGATAGCCATCACTTCATCGGGAGAAAGCCCTAAACGCTCGGCCAGCGCCTTCACGCCCGCGCCTTTATCCACTTTTTTGTTAAGCACTTCAAGAAAATAAGGCGAGCTTTTCATGATGGTATAGCGTTGATAAGCTTCCTGCGGAATACGGGTAATCGCCTCGTCCAGCGTTTCCGGCGTATCGATCATCATGACTTTAGGGAAAGTGGCGGTTTTATCCATTTCTTCCACCGCACGGTAGCGCAGCGGCATTCCGGTTAGCGACGCTTCGTGTACGGTATATTCACTGATGTCTTTATTGGGCGTAAACAGCAGGGATTTTGTCAGCGCCTGAAAATGGACACCCAGCTCGCGTGCCAGCTTTTCCACGTACAGGTAATCGTCAAAATTCAGCGTAACTTCCGCCACGCATTCTCCCGATCCCGCTTTCTGCACCAGCGCGCCATTATTGGTAATGCAATACTGTCCTTCCCGCTGTAAATCAAGCTCCACCAAATAGCGCTCCACGCCGATAAACGGACGGCCGCTCGCCAGTACAATCGCTATTCCCTTATCCCGCGCCGCCTGGATGGCTCGCTTAACGCCCGGCGTTACCTCATGCTGAGGATTAAGTAGCGTGCCGTCTATATCAATCGCAATCAGTTTTATCGCCATACGTTCCTCTTGATTTACAGGGTTTTGTTCATGCTAACGCGATCCAGCCAGCGATGACCAGACGAATCATGTCCGGTAATTTTAAATTCGATTCAGCCATTCTTCCGCTAAACGTGCACGGACTGACAACTTTCGGATGCCACACTCCGTGAAACGGCCTGTCACTTTAGGGTGGCGGTTAAATATAAAAATGGCGTGGATAGCGTAGTTTACAATCAGTCATGTCACACGGCTCGCCAGTCGTTCAGGGAGGAAAAAGAGGGAGAGCCAGCCCTGACCATTATCGCAGGTGCTATAACGCTAATGCCCAGGGCCTGGCGGCCGGACACCCGTTCGATTTTTTCTGGTAAATGAAGACGGTCACCTGCTCCTGATACCGCCTGCTGTTCCTGCCGACAAAGCATTGACAGGCGATGACGACATAGCAAAAACGGCAATAAAAAGGCAGATCGAACGATCTGCCTTTAAAACGCTGGTGCACCAGCCGGGGCACGCGCCCCGGACCGGTTAAATATCGATATTAGCGGCTTTCAGCGCGTTCTCTTCGATAAAGGCGCGGCGCGGCTCTACCGCATCGCCCATCAGCGTGGTAAACAGCTGGTCGGCCGCAATAGCATCTTTCACCGTGACGCGCAGCATACGGCGGCTGTCCGGATCCATGGTCGTTTCCCACAGCTGTTCCGGGTTCATCTCGCCCAGACCTTTATAACGCTGTACCGACAGACCGCGACGTGACTCCTTGACCAGCCAGTCCATTGCCTGCTCGAAGTTGGCGACAGGCTGACGACGCTCGCCACGTTCGATAAAGGCGTCTTCCTCAATCAGACCGCGCAGCTTCTCGCCCAGCGTGCAGATCTTGCGGTATTCGCCGCCCGAAATAAACTCGCTGTCCAGTGGATAATCCGTATCCACGCCGTGCGTACGAATACGCACAACCGGTTCAAAGATATGCTGTTCGCGGTTCTGACGCACGTGGCCGACATAGGTGCTGCCGTGCTGCTCATTGGCATTCAGAACCGTTATCAGTTCATCAATCCACTGCTGGACCGGCGCTTCTGCGGCAATATCGCTCAGCGTCGGGTGATAGATCAGCGCGTTCAGTAACGCCAGCGGATAGCGGCGCTCCATACGCTTGATCATCTTCCGGGTGCTGTTGAACTCGGCGACCAGGTTCTCCAGCGGCTCGCCGCCCAGGGCAGGCGCATTGGCGTTGGTGTGCAGCGTCGCACCATCCAGGGCAATAGCGATCTGATACTGATCCATCGCCTCATCATCCTTGATGTACTGCTCCTGCTTGCCTTTCTTCACCTTGTACAGCGGCGGCTGCGCGATATAGACGTGGCCGCGCTCGATGATTTCCGGCATCTGACGATAGAAGAAGGTCAGCAGCAGGGTACGGATATGCGAGCCATCCACATCCGCATCGGTCATGATGATGATGCTGTGATAGCGCAGTTTGTCCGGGTTATATTCGTCACGGCCAATGCCGCAGCCCAGCGCGGTGATCAGCGTTGCCACTTCCTGAGAAGCGAGCATCTTATCGAAGCGCGCCTTTTCGACGTTCAGGATTTTGCCTTTCAGCGGCAGGATCGCCTGGTTTTTGCGGTTACGGCCCTGCTTGGCGGAGCCGCCCGCAGAATCCCCTTCCACCAGGTAGATTTCAGACAGCGCCGGATCGCGCTCCTGGCAATCCGCCAGCTTGCCCGGCAGGCCAGCCAGGTCCAGCGCGCCTTTACGGCGGGTCATTTCACGAGCGCGACGCGCCGCTTCACGAGCACGAGCCGCATCAATAATTTTGCCCACCACAATTTTCGCATCGCCCGGATTTTCCAGCAGGTATTCTGCCAGCAGCTCGTTCATCTGCTGCTCAACGGCCGTTTTCACCTCGGAAGAAACCAGTTTGTCTTTGGTCTGAGAGGAGAACTTCGGATCCGGTACCTTGACGGAAACCACGGCAATCAGGCCTTCACGCGCATCGTCGCCGGTAGCGCTGACTTTCGCTTTTTTACTGTAGCCTTCTTTATCCATGTACGCGTTCAGGGTACGCGTCATCGCCGCGCGGAAACCGGCCAGGTGCGTGCCGCCGTCGCGCTGTGGGATGTTGTTGGTAAAGCAGTAGATATTTTCCTGGAAACCATCGTTCCACTGCAGCGCAACTTCCACGCCGATGCCGTCTTTCTCGGTAGAGAAATAGAACACGTTAGGGTGGATAGGCGTTTTATTGCGGTTCAGGTACTCCACAAACGCCTTGATGCCGCCATCATAGTGGTAGTGATCGTTTTTGCCATCGCGCTTGTCTTCAAGCTTGATAGAGACGCCAGAGTTAAGGAACGACAGCTCGCGCAGGCGCTTTGCCAGGATCTCGTACTCGAAATCGATAACGTTGGTAAACGTTTCGTGGCTTGGCCAGAAACGGACGCGCGTCCCGGTCAGTTCAGTTTCACCCGTTACGTGCAGCGGGGTCTGAGGCACGCCGTGAACGTAGATCTGCTGGTGCACTTTACCTTCGCGACGGATAGTCAGCTCCAGCTTTTCAGACAGGGCGTTAACCACCGACACGCCCACACCGTGCAGGCCGCCAGACACTTTATAAGAGTTATCATCGAACTTACCGCCAGCGTGCAGCACGGTCATGATCACTTCCGCTGCGGAAACGCCTTCCTCTTCGTGAATACCAGTCGGAATACCACCGCCGTCATCATGAACGGAA
>NZ_DALZCD010000014.1:0-27756 GCF_031978025.1 Erwinia sp. | reverse complement strand
CATCGACCATCAGCTTTGCGACTTCACCGACGCGACGAATATTCTCTTTACGGTCGGCGTCGCTAAAGCCCAAATCGTGGCAGAGACCGTGACGTACATTGTCGCCATCCAGCAGATAGGTACTGACGCCAAGCTGATGCAGCGCCTGCTCCAGCGCACCGGCCACGGTAGATTTCCCGGAGCCGGAAAGTCCCGTAAACCACAGGACTACTCCCTGATGGCCATGCAGCTGTTCCCGCTCCGCACGCGTTACCGCGTGCGAATGCCAGACGATGTTTTCGTCATGAGCGGCCATTATTGACCGCCCGAAATATCACGGGCGCCCCAGTGTGGGAAGTGACGACGCACCAGTGCGTTAAATTCCAGTTCAAAAGCACTGAAATCACCGTTCGTTGGCACCGTGTCTTCTTTCGGTTCGCGGATCATGCCTGCGCCGACGGTAACGTTGCTCAGGCGGTCAATGAAAATCAGGCCACCGGTTACCGGGTTCTGCTGATATTTATCCAGCACCATCGGCTCGTCAAAGGTCAGATCCACCAGGCCGATACCGTTCAACGGCAGGTTTTCTACCTGACGCTGGGCCAGACTGTTGATTTCGACCTGGTATTGAATTTTTTCGACACGTGCGCGGGTCTTTTTACCGGCAATTTTGATATCGAAGCTTTGGCCCGGCACCAGCGGCTGTTCTGCCATCCAGACCACATCCACGCTGGCCGCCTGCACGGGCTTCAGTTCTGCGCCTGCCTCTACCAGAAGATCGCCACGGCTGATATCAATTTCATCCTTTAAGACCAGCGTAATCGCTTCGCCAGCCTGAGCTTCCTGCAGATCGCCGTCAAAGGTCACAATGCGGGCTATGGAGGATTCTACGCCGGAAGGCAGTACCTTCACTCGCTGCCCCACGGTTACCGATCCCGAAGCCAGCGTGCCCGCATAACCCCGGAAATCCAGGTTAGGACGGTTAACATACTGCACGGGGAAACGCATCGGCTGCTGCTCTACCACGCGCTTCACCTCAACGGTTTCCAACACGTCCAGCAGCGTCGGGCCGGTGTACCAGCTCATCGCCTCGCTCGCAGAAGCGACGTTTTCACCTTCCAGCGCCGACAGCGGCACAAAGCGGATATCCAGATCGTTCGGCAACTGGCCGGCAAAATCCAGGTAGGCCTGTTTGATCTGCTCAAATTTCTCTTCGCTGTACTCAACCAGATCCATCTTATTAATGGCCACGACCAGGTGTTTGATACCCAGCAGCGTAGAGATAAAGCTGTGACGACGTGTCTGATCCAGCACGCCTTTACGCGCATCGATCAGCAGGATAGCCAAATCGCAGGTGGATGCGCCGGTCGCCATATTGCGGGTGTACTGCTCGTGACCCGGCGTGTCAGCAATAATAAATTTGCGCTTTTCGGTAGAGAAATAGCGATAGGCCACGTCGATAGTGATGCCCTGCTCACGCTCGGCCTGCAGGCCATCCACCAGCAGGGCAAGATCCAGTTTTTCGCCTTGGGTACCGTGACGCTTGCTGTCGTTATGCAGCGAAGAGAGCTGATCTTCATAAATCTGGCGCGTATCGTGTAACAGGCGGCCAATCAGCGTACTCTTGCCGTCGTCGACGCTGCCGCAGGTTAGGAAGCGCAGCAGGCTTTTATGCTGCTGGGCGTGCAGCCAGGCTTCCACGCCGCCCTGGTCGGCAATTTGTTGTGCAATGACGTTGTTCATCTCGGCTCCTTAGAAATAACCCTGGCGTTTCTTCAGCTCCATTGAGCCGGACTGATCGCGGTCGATCACGCGCCCCTGACGTTCGCTGGTGGTCGACACCAGCATCTCTTCGATGATCGAAGGCAGCGTTTGCGCTTCGGATTCCACCGCGCCGGTCAGCGGCCAGCAGCCGAGGGTACGAAAACGCACCATCCGCTCTTCAATCTTTTCGCCAGGCTGCAGGTCGATACGGTCGTCGTCAATCATCATCAACATACCGTCGCGCTCCAGTACCGGGCGGTTAGCGGCCAGATAAAGCGGCACGATGTCGATGTTTTCCAGGAAGATGTACTGCCAGATATCCAGCTCGGTCCAGTTGGACAGCGGGAAGACACGAATGCTTTCGCCTTTGTTAATCTGGCCGTTGTAGTTATGCCACAGCTCAGGACGCTGATTTTTCGGATCCCAGCGGTGGAAGCGGTCGCGGAAGGAGTAGATACGCTCTTTCGCGCGAGATTTCTCTTCGTCACGACGCGCGCCGCCGAATGCCGCATCAAAGCCGTACTTATTTAACGCTTGCTTCAGCCCTTCGGTTTTCATGATATCGGTATGCTTGGCGCTGCCGTGAACAAACGGATTAATGCCCATTGCCACGCCTTCCGGGTTTTTGTGCACCAGCAGTTCAGCGCCGATCTCTTTTACCGTCCGGTCGCGGAATTCGTACATTTCACGAAATTTCCAGCCGGTATCCACATGCAGTAACGGGAAAGGCAGCGTGCCCGGGTAAAACGCTTTACGCGCCAGGTGCAGCATCACCGAAGAGTCTTTGCCGATAGAGTACATCATCACCGGATTGCCAAACTCTGCCGCTACTTCACGGATGATATGGATACTTTCCGCTTCCAGTTGACGCAGGTGGGTGAGTCGTTTTTGATCCATAACTTTTCCTCAAGCCAAATTCACAACGGCGGACGCCCGCTGCGCTGAATGTTGAAACCACGCCAGCTGCTGATGCAGATTGACCACTTCCCCAATCACTAACAGGGCGGGCGTTGGCGCACGTTGTGCCAGTTGTTCTAATTCCTGTAGCGTGCCGGTCAGCACCTGCTGATCCTGGCGCGTGCCGCGTCCGATCACCGCCACCGGCGTCTGCGCGTCACGGCCGTGCGCAATGAGCTGCGCCGAGATCTCTGCGGCTTTCACCGTACCCATATAAATAGCCAGCGTCTGGCGCGCACGGGCAAGCGAAGGCCAGTCCATCTCTTCGCCGTCGGCACGGCAATGACCGGTAATAAACAGCACGCTTTGAGCATGGTCGCGATGCGTCAGCGGGATGCCGGCATAGGCTGTCGCGCCTGCCGCTGCGGTCACGCCCGGCACAACCTGAAAAGGAATGCCTGCTTCAACCGCCGCCTGAAGCTCTTCACCACCCCGACCAAAAATAAAGGGATCGCCGCCCTTCAGGCGCACTACCCGCTTGCCTTTCTTCGCCAGCTCGACCAGCATTCGGTTGGTTTCTTCCTGGGGGACGCTGTGCGCGCTGGCGCGTTTGCCTACGCAGATGCGGTCGGCATCGCGCCGGACTAAATCAAGCACTTCATCGCTGACCAGATGGTCGTAGAGCACCACGTCCGCCTGCTGCATCACCTGAAGTCCACGCAGCGTCAGCAGACCGGCGTCGCCCGGCCCGGCACCGACCAGGATGATTTCTCCCTGCCCCGCGTCCGGATCGTCCAGCTGGCGAGCCAGCGTCTCTTCCGCGCCGGTGAGATTGCCGGAAGCGACCTGACTGGCGAAAAGGCCGTTGAATGCTTTTTCCCAGAAGCGGCGGCGTGCCGACATTTTGGTCAGCCGCTGCTTCACCCGGTCCCGCCAGCTGCCGGCAAGCGCGGCCATCTGGCCCAGGTTAGCCGGCAGTAAAGCCTCCAGCTTTTCACGCAGCAGGCGTGCCAACACGGGCGCCGTTCCGCTGGAGGAAATAGCCACCACTAACGGCGAGCGATCGACAATGGAAGGGAATATAAAGGAGCATTTAGGCTGGTCGTCGACCACGTTAGCCAGCAGCCTGCGCTCGCTGGCATCATCAAAGACACGGCTGTTCAGCTCGCTGTCGTCGGTCGCGGCAATCACGAAATAGACAAGGTCAAGCTGCGCGCTCTCATAGTCGCGGCCGATCCACTCAACGTTGCCGCTCTCCTTGAGCGCCGTCAGCTCTTCACAAAGTTCGTGGGCAGCAATTTGCACCCGCGCGCCTGCGCGACGCAGCAGTTCGATTTTGCGTGCGGCCACGTCGCCGCCGCCAACCACGAGCACCGGTTTGTTTCGGATGTCTGCAAAAAGAGGAAGATAATCCACGTCAGCCTTGCTAAATAACAAAAAGTTAACGCGACTATAGGGCGGCGGCGGAGCCTTATGAAATTACTAATTGGAATGAGTAGTTACCGAATGGAATAACGTTGCGGTAAAGCTACGCACAAAATGTGCTTAGCGAAGCTATTTCAGGGGCTTTCAGAGGGATTGTAATTGTGCGGAGCCAGTCACACTTTCATACTAGGGCAGAAAATTATTTTCGCTGTTTCGTTACAGGTCGACGATTAAGGACGTGACATGTTTTCCCGACTTTGCCTGAGCGCACTGCTTGCGCTGGGCGCGCTTTCCCCGCTTCACGCCGCCACTACTGAAGGCCAGCTTGCCGAACAGCAGCTACGCCATATCGCCACTTACTTTCCTGGCCGCATGGCTGGCAGCCCTGCTGAGATGCTCAACGCTGACTACCTGCAACAGCAATTTCAGCAGTGGGGCTATGACAGCAATAAAAGAGATTTTACGGCCCGCTACCACTATAAATCGCAGGATGGCCGCGTCAGCGATCACAACGTCATCGCGACGTCGGTTATTGCCGCACGCGCAGGCGAAGTGCCGCAGCAGATAGTGGTGCTGGCACCCGCCGATACCTGGCTGCCGCAAAGCGACAGCGATCGACAAAAAAATCGCGGGGGCCTGACTTTACAGGGAGCCGACGATAACGCTTCCGGGGTGGCCGTGATGCTGGAGCTGGCGGAGCGTTTAAAATCGACGCCGCTGCACTATAGCCTGCGCTTTGTGGCCCTGAGTGGTTCCATGCTGCATGGCGAAGAGGATTATCTCGCCCGCATGAAGCCAGCAGAGAAAAAGAATACGCTGCTGGTGATTAAACTGAGCGATTTGCTGGTGGGTAACCGGCTCTGGTTTAACAGCGGCAGCAACACGCCGGAACCCGTGGCACGGCAGACGCGCGATCGGGCGCTGGCACTGGCCCGGTTAATGCGGATCCCTGCCACCACGTTGGGCAAAGCGGTAAAAAAAGAACCGGCGATAGAGACGTTTGATAAGGCAGGCATTCCGCTATTGAGCGTTCGCGCCGCCAACTGGGACAGAAAGGGGCACCAGCTTCATACCAGCAACGCGCATTTTCCGCAGGGAAGCTGTCAGCAGCAGGCCAGCTGCGATAATCTTGCCTGGATCGACCGTTGGCTGCCCGGCCGCATCACGCACCGCACCCATGACAGCGTGAAAATCCTGCTGCCGCTGCTGCGTGAATTAGCCAATCCTCAACCTGAAGCTTAAGGAGATTTATGTATATCGTCAGTCTGACCTACAACCGCCCGATGCCAGAGGTGGAAGCGGCGCTGGTTGCTCATATTGCCTGGCTGGATACTTACTTCGCCGACGGCACCTTTATCGCTGCCGGTCGTAAAGATCCCCGTACCGGTGGCGTGATCCTGGTGCGGGATATCGATCGTGCGCGGCTGGATAAGATTCTGGCGGAGGATGCTTTTCAGCAGGTAGCGGATTACGAAGTGACTAAGGTGAACGTTAACCGCGGATCGGCTGACTTTTCCGCGCTGGTGGGGTTATAGATTGGGTGAGGGACACCCCGTTGCGACCATGAAATCGCCCGCTGCTTCTGCAGACTGAAAGCGTCGGCTTCGGTGACCACTATGCAGCCGTCACCGAGTGCCGTGCTCTTCTGACGCCTTCCCTGCGCCATCAACTCTGCCGGGGTAATACGGCAGAGTTGATAAGCTGCTATTCGTGCAGGCCGCACTCGCGCTTCAGGCCGAAGAAACGGGTTTCCTCTTCCGCCATGCCCGGCTCCCACTTGCGCGTGGTGTGCGTGTCGCCGACCGACAGGTAGCCCTTGTCCCACAATGGATGATAGCCCAGGCCGTGCTCCTTCAGATACTGATAAACCTGGCGGTTGTCCCAGTCGATAATCGGCAGCATTTTGAACACGCCGCGCTGGATAGCCAACACCGGCAGATGAGCGCGGCTGGTGGACTGATCGCGACGCAGACCGGCAAACCACGTCTGCGCGTTTAGCGTCTCCAGCGCACGATTCATCGGCTCAACTTTGTTGATATCGTTGTAGCGTTCAATGCCTTCCACGCCCTGCTCCCACAGCTTACCGTAACGCGCCTCTTGCCAGGCCGCGCTCTGTTCGGCGCGAAACACTTTCAGGTTCAGGCTGAGCTTGTCGGTCAGCTCGTCGATAAACTGATAGGTTTCAGGGAACAGGTAGCCGGTATCGGTCAGGATCACCGGGATATCGGGCTTCACCTGAGTCACCAGATGCAAACTTACCGCCGCCTGAATGCCAAAACTGGAAGAAAGCACCGCTTCGCCAGGCAGGTTAGACAGCGCCCAACTGACGCGATCCTGCGCCGAAAGCTTTTCCAGTTTGGTATTGATTTCCGCCAGCGCCATCACGCGTTCGACTTTGGGTAGTGCATTCAGTGCCGAGAGATCGAGTACTGCCATTTCGCGCCTCCGTTATGCCCAAAAATCACGAGCCGGATCGAGAACAGGTTCCACCACGCCCGCGCGGATAGTGAAATCGCCAAAGCCTTCGTCCGCTTCGCGTTCTTTTGACCAGCGACCCAACAGATGATCGAGAGTGGTTAAAATTTCATCTTCGGTAATATTTTCACGGTACATGCGCGGGATGCGCGTGCCGATGCGGTTGCCACCCAAATGCAGGTTATAGCGTCCTGGCGCTTTGCCTACCAGGCCAACCTCGGCCAGCAGCGCACGGCCACAGCCGTTAGGGCAGCCGGTCACGCGCAGAACGATATGCTCGTCGCCCACGCCGTGCGCCGTCATCCGCTCTTCTACACGGCTAACGAACGACGGCAGGAAGCGTTCGGCCTCCGCCATCGCCAGCGGGCAGGTAGGAAACGCCACGCAGGCCATAGAGTTTTCACGCTGCGCCGTGACGTTTTCCATCAGACCGTGCTCGCGCGCAAGCCGCTCAATAGCAGGCTTTTCCGCTTCCGGCACGCCCGCCACGATCAGATTTTGGTTGGCGGTCAGGCGGAAGTCGCCCTTGTGCACCTTCGCGATTTCGGCCAGGCCCGTTTTCAGCGGTCGGCCCGGGTAATCCAGCAGGCGACCATTTTCAATAAACAGCGTCAGGTGCCAGTTATTATCAATCCCTTTCACCCAGCCGAAACGGTCGCCGCGGGTAGTGAATTCATAAGGACGGATTGGCTCGAAAGTCAGGCCTGCACGGCGCTCCACTTCCTGCTTAAAGGTTTCCACGCCCACGCGCTCCAGCGTGTACTTGGTTTTAGCGTTTTTGCGATCGGTACGGTTGCCCCAGTCGCGCTGCGTGGTGACAACCGCTTCCGCTACGTCGAGGATTTTCTCAACCGGCAGATAGCCGAACTCGCTGGCGGTGCGCGCATAAGTCGCTTTGTTACCGTGCTCGATAGACAATCCGCCGCCCACCAGCAGGTTAAAGCCGATCAGCCTGCCGTTTTCGGCGATGGCAATAAAGTTCAGATCGTTAGCGTGCAGATCCACATCGTTATGCGGCGGCACCACGACGGTGGTTTTGAACTTACGCGGCAGATAGGTTTCGCCCAGAATCGGCTCTTTGTCCGTAGTGGCGACTTTCTCCTGATCCAGCCAGATTTCCGCATAGGCGCGGGTTTGCGGCAGCAGGTGCTCAGAGAGCTTTTTCGCCCATTCATACGCTTCCTGATGCAGCTCGGATTCAATAGGATTTGAGGTGCACAGAACGTTACGGTTTACGTCGTTTGCCGTCGCCAGCGCGTCCAGTCCCACTTCGCTCAGCATCTGGTGAGCAGGTTTGACGTTGCCTTTCAGGATGCCGTGAAACTGAAAGGTCTGCCGATTGGTCAGGCGGATACTGCCGTAAAGCGTGTTATCTGCCGCAAATTTATCGATAGCCAGCCACTGCGTTGGCGTAATGATACCGCCCGGCAGGCGGCAGCGCAGCATCATCGCATGGCGGGGTTCCAGCTTCTGCTCGGCGCGCTCGGCTCGGATGTCGCGGTCGTCCTGCTGGTACATACCGTGAAAGCGGATCAGCAGAAAATTATCGCCGGTGAACCCGCCGGTCAGGCCGTTATCCAGATCCTCTGCGATGGTGCCGCGCAGATAGTTGCTCTCTTTTTTCAGGCGCTCGGCGTCGGTCAACTTGCCTTCAACCACCAGCGGACGTTTTTCATTGCTCATAAGGCTGTCTCTTTAATATTCATTAATACCGCAGGCTTACGCTTGCAGAAATGCGCTCGTCTAGTACACGTCACGCTGATAGCGACGCTCGATACGCAGCTCGCTTAAGAATTCGTCGGCGCTTTCCGTATCCATTCCGCCCTGTTCCGCCACCACTTCCAGCAGAGCCTGCTCTACGTCCTTCGCCATACGGTTGGCATCGCCGCATACATAGATGTGCGCGCCTTCCTGGATCCAGCGCCAGACTTCCGCCCCTTTGGCGCGAATTTTGTCCTGCACGTAGACTTTCTGCTGCTGATCGCGCGACCAGGCCAGATCGATATTGGTCAGCAGGCCGTCTTTAACGTAGCGCTGCCATTCAACCTGGTAGAGAAAATCTTCGGTAAAGTGCGGATTACCGAAAAAGAGCCAGTTTTTGCCTGCCGCACCCTCATTATCGCGCTGCTGCATAAAGGCGCGGAACGGCGCGATGCCGGTGCCGGGGCCAATCATAATGACCGGCGTTTCCGGATTGGCCGGGAGGCGGAAGTTATCATTATGTTCGATAAAGACGCGCACTTCGCCGTCCTCTTCCAGCCGATCGGCCAGGAAGCTGGAAGCGCCGCCCGCTCGTGCACGGCCGTCGATGTCATAACGCACTGCGCCGACGGTAATATGCACTTCGCTTTCACTTTCCGCCTGCGAAGAGGCAATCGAATAAAGGCGCGGTGTCAGCGGACGCAGCAGCGCCGTCAGCTGCTCAGCGTGGAGTTCTGTTGGCGCCTGACGAACCATATCTACAATCGGCGTGGTTTGTGCGTAGTGCTGCAGACGACTTTTATCGCCCACAAGAGCCAGCAGATTTTCGTCACGACTCAGCTTGCCGTACTGCTCAACGATCTGCGTGGTATTTACCGTCAACTCGAAATGTTTCTGCAGCGCTTCGCTGAGCGGCATCGTCGCGCCGTTAACGTCCACCGGCTCATCGCCTTTCAACCAAACCAGCTCGACCAGCTCCTGTACCAGAGCAGGATCGTTTTCATACCAGACGCCCAGCGCGTCACCGGGCTGATAGCGCAGCCCGGAATCGCCCAGATCGATTTCGATATGGCGTACATCTTTATCCGAGTGGCGGCCGGTAATTTTCTGGTTAATGGCCAGGCTGGCGGTCAGCGGCTCTTCTTTAGTATAAGGGCTGCTGAATACTTCGTTGACCGTGCCGGTAGCCGTGGCCGCCGCTGCGGCCGGGGTTTCGGTCGGCACACGCTTTTTCAGGACTTCAACGACCTTCTGGCGCCACTGTTCTGCTTCTGCCGCGTATTCGACATCGGCATCCACGCGGTCCAACAGGCGTTCACCGCCCAGTTCCCCCAGCTTGTTATCGAAATCTTTCCCGGCCTGACTAAAGAATTCATAAGAGGTGTCGCCCAGCCCAAAGACCGCGAAGGCGGTATTATCCAGCTTTGGCGCTTTCTTCGACATCAAAAACTTATGCAGCGCCACGGCTTCTTCCGGCGGTTCGCCTTCACCCTGGGTGGACGTGATGACGACCAGCAACTTCTCCTGCGCGATCTGCTTGAACTTGTAATCCCCCGCATTCACCAGGTTCACGTTCAGCTTGGCCGCCAGCAGATCGTCCCGTAGCTGTTCGGCAACCCGACGAGCATTGCCGGTCTGAGAGGCCGAAAGCAAGGTGATGGTCGGCACGTCAACCGGCGCGGGCGCGCTGGCAACAACCGCGCCTGGCGCCTGATTGACCATGCCCCAGAAATAACCGGAGAGCCATGCCAGCTGCGTGGTGGAAAAATCGCCCGTTGCCGCCTGAAGGCGGGAAAGCTGTTCCGGATTAAGCGGAAGCAGAGAAGCAGGAGGTGCCTGAGTCGTCATTGCGTTGAAAGTTCCAGTATCGGTGGCAAAAGCCGTAAAGACAGCAAGATACCCTTAGGGTAACCACTGGCATTCTAAGCCTTAAAGAAGGGTTGGTAATATAAAATAACCAAAATGACTAAACGGTTTTACAAGTAAGGCATAGTGGTAAAACGGGTTAATTAATGCGTTGTTTTTTATGATGTTAAGCAGAATGGTGCGTGACTATGGGCCAGGAAGTGCGCATGAGCCGGGAAACGGGTGCGAAAAAAGGCTTTTTCAGGTAGAATTCGCCCGTTTTTTTGAGAAATAACTGAGACTGTCATATGGCTACCACGCTGTTTAAAGATTTCCAATTCGAGGCGGCTCACCACCTGCCCAACGTGCCGGAAGGCCATAAATGCGGCCGCCTGCACGGGCACTCCTTCCTGGTGCGGCTCGAAATCACCGGCGAAGTGGACGCGCATACCGGCTGGATCATGGATTTTGCCGAACTGAAGGCGGCTTTCAGGCCACTTTATGACCGGCTGGATCACTATTATCTGAACGATATCCCGGGACTGGAAAACCCGACCAGCGAAGTGCTGGCAAAATGGATCTGGGATCGGATGAAGCCGACGCTGCCTCTGCTCAGCGCCGTGATGATCAAAGAGACCTGCACGGCAGGTTGCGTCTACAAAGGCTGATGCTCTGGCGACGGACGTCGCCAGAGCCGATGGAAAACATTGACAGGGATTAAGTAGAAGGCGGCCGCAGAGCCGCCTTTTTTATCAGGCGATATTCAGATACTTGTGCGTCTGCATCGATAAACGCCAGTTGCGGGCGATGCAGGTTTCAATGCAGAGTCGGGTAGCATCGTCCTTCTGGCTGATAGGTTGCAGGGCGATAATGCGCGGCTTGCTGTCGTTCAGCGTCGCCAGCAGGGCATCCAGCGCATCGACATCGCGCTGACGGGCCACCGGATGCTTTACTTCATCAGCGCGAACCAGCGCCTGGCTCAGCACATCGTAGCCGCCGCGCATATTGACCTTAGGCGAAACGGTCACCCAGGTTTTTTCGCTGCACTGGACCGGATGGGTGCCGCTGGTTTCGATCTGGCAACTGAAGCCCTGCTGTTCCAGCGCCTGCGTCAGGGGCGTCAGGTCATGAATGCAGGGTTCACCACCGGTAATTACCACGTGCCGCGCCGTCCAGCCGTGACGGGTAATCACCGCCAGTAAAGCCTCTGCATCTGCCGCGCCCCAGGCATCGGTTTCCACCGTCTTCAGCAAGATATCGCCCAGCGAGGTTTCCCGATCGGCCAGCTTATCCCAGGTGTGTTTGGTATCACACCAGCTGCAGCCCACCGGGCATCCCTGCAGGCGGATAAAAATTGCCGGAACGCCGGTATAAAACCCTTCGCCCTGCAACGTCTGGAACATTTCATTAATCGGGTACTGCATTACGCTCTCGCTGGCTGTAAAAATAAGGGCGCAGAGTATGACAGATAGCGGCTTTTTAACCAAATCACATTGTGCGGGGGAACCCGGCAACCTTTTTCCCCACCTAACCTCATCACTCCTTTCTGAGGTCAGGCTATGAACATGTCGGTCGGCAGCTTACTGAATCGCGTCCTGCTGAATATCGGTGAAGAGGCATTGAACATGCCCCGTCCGCAGCCGGAGGCGCAGGGCAGCCAGAAAAATTCGCCCGGCATCAGCTTTGGCTCTCCCGCTACCAGCCATTTTCCGGAGCTGAGTAAAAATGTGCAGGACAGCGCCAGTGGGTCCGGCAACGCTTCTTTTAACCAGTTTATGCAGCAGATTGGCAGGCTGCTACAGACGGCCCTGTCCGCTATTGATGCGCTGGCGCAGCAGGTGAATAAAGCCCACTCCTCGCCCGTTACCCAAATGCCGGCAGCTGCCACCGGCACGCCCTCCCCTGCGACAGCTCAGCCGACAGCCACGGAAACCAGCGTGACGGCTGCCTCTCCAGCCAACAGCAGCCAGGCGGTCAGCAGCACTACCGGGCTCGATCCGGCCAAAAACAGCCTGACGTTTGAAAATAAAGGCGACAAACCCCTGACCCTTACCTTCACGCCCAACGCCGACGGCAGCGCGAAGCCTGGCGATCTCACCCTGCAGCCGGGCGAAACCAAAACCCAGAACTTTGATGCCAACTGGTCGGGCAATTTCCGCAGCACGGCAGGCGACGGCGCCAACGCGACGCTGGGCGAGGTGAAATTTGACGGCAGCAGCGGGCAGACCTATTACGATGTCAGCTATATCGAAGGCAATAACGCGGCGATGACTATCGGCCCGGCAAAGGGCGGTGGCAGGGTTTCAGGCACGCTGGATGATTTAGTTTCAAACGCGCCCGACAGCATCAAAGCGAAAGACGAAAACGGCAACGTTTACGGCCTGAAAAAATCCACGACGGCAAATCAGCAGAACGCGGCAGTAGTGGATTACTACCGACAGCACGTTGCCGCCGATAAGGGATATGTTATTCCTTCCGACGATGCGAGCACGTTGGGCAGCAGTACAAAAAACCTGAAGGTAGAGCTGAAAGGCTAAGGGCGTTAGCGGGAAAGGCTCAATAAAAAAGCCCCGTCCGGAGACGGGGCCTTTTCGATCTTCCCGACCTCAGGGGCCGGGAAAACGTCAGATTACTGACCTTTAACTTCTTTCAGACCATTGAACGGCGCACGGCTGCCCAGAGATTCTTCGATACGGATCAGCTGGTTGTACTTGGCAACACGGTCAGAACGGCTCATAGAACCGGTTTTGATCTGGCCCGCTGCGGTACCTACTGCCAGGTCGGCAATGGTTGCGTCTTCGGTTTCGCCTGAACGGTGAGAAATTACCGCGGTATAGCCTGCATCTTTTGCCATTTTGATTGCAGCCAGGGTTTCGGTCAGAGAACCGATCTGGTTGAATTTGATCAGAATGGAGTTAGCGATACCTTTATCGATACCTTCTTTCAGGATTTTGGTGTTGGTCACGAACAGGTCGTCGCCCACCAGCTGGATTTTGTCGCCCAGCACTTTGGTCTGGTAAGCAAAGCCATCCCAGTCAGACTCGTCCAGGCCATCTTCGATAGAGACGATTGGGTACTGTTTGGTCAGGTCTTCCAGGAAGTGGGTGAACTCTTCGGAAGTGAAGGCTTTGTTGCCTTCGCCAGCCAGCACATATTTGCCGTCTTTGTAGAATTCAGATGCCGCACAGTCCATCGCCAGGGTGATGTCTTTGCCCAGTTCGTAGCCTGCTGCTTTTACCGCTTCAGCGATAACGGCCAGCGCTTCGGCGTTAGAACCCAGGTTTGGCGCGTAGCCACCTTCGTCACCCACCGCGGTGCCCATGCCTTTAGACTTCAGCACTTTTGCCAGGGTGTGGAACACTTCAGAACCCATACGAATCGCTTCTTTCAGCGTTTTCGCGCCTACCGGCTGGATCATGAATTCCTGGATGTCGACGTTGTTGTCAGCGTGCTCACCGCCGTTGATGATGTTCATCATTGGCAGCGGCATAGAGAATTTGCCTGGGGTGCCGTTCAGCTCAGCGATGTGCTCATACAGCGGCATGCCTTTAGCGGCAGCGGCAGCCTTAGCAGCAGCCAGAGAAACGGCCAGAATGGCGTTAGCGCCAAATTTGGATTTGTTTTCGGTGCCGTCAAGATCGATCATGATCTTGTCGATGTTTGCCTGGTCTTTGGCATCTTTGCCGGTTACCGCGTCAGCGATTGGGCCGTTAACGGCCGCAACAGCTTTGGTCACGCCTTTACCCAGGAAACGAGATTTGTCACCGTCACGCAGTTCCAGCGCTTCACGGGAACCGGTAGAAGCGCCTGATGGTGCGGCCGCCATACCGACAAAACCGCCTTCCAGATGCACTTCTGCTTCAACGGTCGGGTTGCCACGAGAGTCGATGATTTCGCGACCGATGACTTTAACGATTTTGGACATTAGTTTTTCCTCAGTACAAGTTAACTTAAAACTCAGACAAACAACGCGCGAAAATAGTTCATCTCTTTTGGGCTGAAGCGGTGTTGGCTGCCTCTCTCACCCCCGCCGCTTTCTGAAAGCGGTGGGCGTGACTGGAGGCTGCCCTGCTTCAACGCAATATCCGGCAAGGATACCTTCGCGCGCTGCCATGAAAACTGCTTATTTCGCCAAACGCTTCTGGTGCTCGCTGGCGGCTTTAACGAAGCCGGCGAAGAGAGGATGACCGTCCCGAGGCGTTGAGGTGAATTCCGGATGGAACTGACACGCAACAAACCATGGGTGGTTCGGGATCTCAATAATCTCGACCAGCTGATCGTCACCGGAACGACCGGCAACGCGTAATCCGGCAGCTTCAATCTGCTTTAACAGCATGTTGTTGACTTCGTAACGGTGGCGATGGCGCTCAACAATGGTTTCGCTACCGTACAGCTGGCGTACCAGGCTGTCTGGCGTCAGCTGACACTGCTGGCTGCCCAGGCGCATGGTGCCGCCCAGATCGCTCTTTTCAGTGCGCACTTCAACATTGCCTTCTTCGTCACGCCATTCGGTAATCAGCGCCACGACCGGGTATTTACAGTCTGGCACAAATTCCGTTGAGTTCGCATCGGCCATGCCGGCGACGTTACGGGCGAACTCCATCAGCGCAACCTGCATCCCCAGACAAATGCCCAGGTAAGGAATGTTGTTTTCGCGCGCGTAGCGAGCAGTCATCAGCTTGCCTTCCACACCGCGATAGCCGAAGCCGCCAGGGATAAGGATAGCATCCAAATCTTTCAGAATTTCTACGCCACGGCTTTCCACATCCTGCGAATCGATCAGCTTGATGTTGACCGTTACGCGGTTTTTCAGGCCGCCGTGCTTCAGGGCTTCAATCACCGACTTGTAGGCGTCCGGCAGCTCAACGTATTTGCCGACCATGCCGATAGTTACTTCGCCGCCTGGATTGGCTTCTTCGTAGATAACCTGTTCCCACTCGGCCAGGTTGGCTTCCGGCGCGTTCAGGTTAAAGCGCTTGCAGATATAGTCATCCAGGCCCTGCGATTTCAGCATACCTGGAATTTTATAGATAGAATCAACATCTTTCAGCGAGATAACCGCTTTTTCCGGCACGTTACAGAACAGGGCGATTTTCGCCCGCTCGTTGGCGGGGACCGCGCGGTCTGAACGGCAGATCAGCACGTCCGGCTGGATGCCGATAGAGAGCAGCTCTTTAACAGAGTGCTGCGTTGGCTTGGTTTTGACTTCACCCGCCGCCGCCATATAAGGCACCAGCGTCAGGTGCATGTACATGGTGTGCTCGCGGCCAACGTCGACCGCCATCTGGCGAATCGCTTCCAGGAACGGCAAAGATTCGATATCGCCGACAGTACCGCCGATCTCGACCAGCACCACGTCGTGGCCTTCGCCGCCTTCGATGATGCGTTCTTTAATCGCGTTGGTAATGTGCGGGATCACCTGAATGGTCGCCCCCAGATAGTCGCCGCGACGCTCTTTGCGCAGCACTTCCGAGTAGATACGGCCGGTGGTGAAATTGTTGCGGCGGCTCATTTTGGTGCGAATGAAGCGCTCATAGTGGCCCAGATCGAGATCGGTTTCCGCACCGTCATCGGTGACGAAAACTTCGCCGTGCTGAGTAGGGCTCATGGTACCCGGATCCACGTTGATATACGGGTCCAGCTTCATGATGGTCACATTAAGACCACGTGCTTCAAGAATGGCGGCCAGGGAGGCTGCGGCAATGCCTTTACCCAGAGAGGATACGACCCCGCCGGTCACAAAAATATAGTTCGTTGTCATGCTGAACCTGAGAAAGTAGGTTTAAAGACGATGGAATAACCAGGACGGGAAAACAGTATACGGGATTCCCCTGCACGCCACAATTAATCGTTTCCGGTTATCTGCCTGCCATCGTATTGACCGTCACGAGAGTACCCGATTCGCGCCACGCTGAAGTTGATTCGGATCACACTTTTGTTGAATCGTGTCAGCGACTTATTCTGTGCGGCGGAATAACCTGCTTTGCCGCAACCAGACAGAACCGGGAAAAAAAAGAAGCGCGCCGGCACGTCAGCAAAAACGGGCTATCGGCCAGCAAAAAACCCGTTTGTCTTCCCACAACCTGTTATTCCTTTGCCTTAACCTGCTGCCATGCGGCTTCCATTTGTTCAAGCGTGGCGTCCTGCATTGCCCTTCCCTGCCCGGCGATAATCTCTTCAACCTGACGGAAGCGGCGCTCGAATTTATCGTTGGCTTTTTGCAGTGCCGTTTCCGCTTTACTGCCTAAATGACGCGAAAGATTGACCGTTGCAAACAGCAGATCGCCAATCTCCTCTTCCAGCTTCTGCTGGTCGATAACGGCCTGTTTGGCTTCGTGCATCACTTCGTCAATCTCTTCGTAAACCTTATCCAGTACCGGGCCAAGCGTGTGCCAGTCAAAGCCGACGTTGCTGCAACGCTTCTGGATTTTGTGCGCGCGCATCAGCGCGGGCAGCGCGCGAGGAATATCGTCCAGCGCAGAATGCTGCGCTTTACCGGCACGCTCCTGCGTTTTAATCGCTTCCCAGTTTGCCAGCACTTCTTTACTGTCGCTGACCTGCACGTCGCCAAAAATATGCGGATGGCGACGCTCCAGCTTGTCGCTGATGGTCTGACAGATAGCATTAAAGTCGAAGCGTCCCTCTTCCTGTGCCATCTGCGCGTAAAATACCACCTGAAACAGCAGATCGCCCAGCTCGCCCTGCAGATCGTCAAAATCTTCCCGGCTGATGGCATCCAGCACTTCATAGGTTTCTTCAAGGGTATAAGGCGCGATGCTGGCAAAGGTTTGTTCGCGATCCCATGGACACCCTTTTTGCGGATCGCGCAGGGTTTCCATGATGCCCAGCAGGCGATCGATAGCGTTCATAAATACGTCCATTTTAAGAAGAAAATAAGAAATGACTATACGGCATGGTGCGGCAAAATTCATGTGAAGAAAGGGGGATGTGGCCACGCGCCTCAACGAGCGGCACGGCGCAAACCGTTCGGCCCTTACCGCGCATCCACGAACGGCGCGGCGCAAACCGTTTGGCCCTTGCCGCGCCCATCCCTTCAGGAACGAACGCGGCCTGGGCGAGAAAAGCAGCCTCCGATCAGTGCAGCCTTCTGGCGTCAATGATATCCGGCACCTGATTTAGCCTGGCCAGTACGCGGCCTAACACCTGCTGATTATAAATTTCGATTTCCATATCGATAGTCGCCAGCTGCTTTTTGGTTTCGCTCCGGCTGGACACACCCAGCACGTTGACCTTCTCATTGGCGAGGATGGTGGTGATATCGCGCAGCAGGCCGCTACGATCGTTGGCGGTAACGCGCACCACCAGCGAATAACCGCTGGAATAGCTTTCGCCCCATACCGCGTCGACAATCCTTTCCGGCGCGTGCGACATCAGCTCGGTCAGCTGATCGCAGTCGGCACGATGGATAGAGATGCCGCGTCCCTGAGTGATAAAACCTGTAATATCATCGCCCGGGATCGGCTGGCAACAGCGTGCAATATGGTGCATCAGGTTGCCAACGCCTTCCACTACCACGCGTCCACTTTCTTTGCTGCGCGGCACGGAAGATTTCTGCGTCAGCTGGCGCAGCGCCTCGCGATCTTCTTCTTCCGCACTCGGTTTGTTCAGCTTCGATTGCAGGAAGTTGCTCATCTGGTTCAGACGGATATCGCCGCCGCCGATGGCAGCCAGCAGCTCATCCAGCGAATTGACGTTATAGCGCGGCAGCAGCAGCTTCTCTGCTTCCTTCAGGCTGATATCCAGGTGGTCCAGCTCGTTATCAAGGAGCTGTTTGCCTGCGATGATATTTTTGTCGCGATCCTGCTTGCGGAACCAGGCGTGTATTTTTGAGCGTCCACGGCTGGTGGTGACGTAGCCCAGGTTAGGATTGAGCCAGTCGCGGCTCGGATTGGGCTGCTTTTGAGTGATGATGTCGATTTGATCGCCCATCTGCAGCTGATAGGTAAAGGGTACGATACGGCCGCCGATTTTCGCGCCGATGCAGCGGTGTCCGATATCGCTGTGGATATGGTAGGCGAAATCCAGCGGCGTGGAGCCGGCGGGCAGATCCACGACATCCCCTTTGGGCGTAAACACATAAACGCGATCGTCGAAAACCTGACTGCGCACCTCGTCCAGCATTTCGCCCGAGTCCGCCATCTCTTCCTGCCAGGCAATCAGTTTACGCAGCCAGGCAATACGCTCTTCGTGTCCCGACGCGCCGCGTGCGCTGCCGGTCGTGCCGCCCTCTTTGTATTTCCAGTGCGCGGCCACGCCCAGCTCGGCATCTTCGTGCATCTGCCGCGTACGGATCTGGATTTCCACGGTTTTGCCCTTCGGCCCCAGCACCACGGTATGAATTGACTGATAGCCGTTCGGCTTGGGATTGGCAACGTAGTCGTCAAATTCGCTCGGCAAGTGGCGATAGAGCGTATGCACTATTCCCAATGCGCCGTAGCAGTCCTGCAACCGTTCGGCGACGATACGCACCGCGCGCACGTCAAAAAGCTCGTCGAACGCCAGCGACTTTTTCTGCATCTTGCGCCAGATGCTGTAGATATGTTTCGGGCGGCCGTAGACTTCCGCTTTCACGCCCTGCCTGACAATTTCATCACGCAGCGACTGCACAAAAGTCTCGATATATTGTTCACGGTCTATACGGCGCTCGTGCAGCAGTTTGGCGATGCGCTTGTATTCATCAGGATGCAGATAGCGGAAGCAGAAATCTTCCAGCTCCCACTTCAGCTGCCCTATCCCTAAACGGTTAGCCAGCGGCGCGTAGATATTGGTACATTCTTTGGCGGCCAGCACGCGTTCGTCTTCCGGCGCGTCCTTCACCTCACGCAGATGGGCAATACGCTCGGCCAGCTTGATCACCACGCAGCGGAAATCTTCCACCATCGCCAGCAGCATTCGCCTGACGTTATCGACCTGCTCCGAGGCCATGGAGTCGTTATGGGTCGCTTTCAGCTGGCGAATGGCATCCATGTCCCGCACGCCGTGCACCAGCGAGATGATAGCTTTACCGTACTTTTCTTCCAGCACCGCTTCCGACACCACGCCAGCGTCCGCCAGAGGAAAGAGCAGCGCGGCACGCAGGCTTTCGCTGTCCATGCTGAGCATGGAGAGGATCTCCACCATTTCAACGCCACGCCAGAGCAGCAGCGCTGCATCAGGATGATGGCGGGTGGTCTCTTCGCAATAGCGCCAGGTCTCGGCTAGTCGTTCACATGACAGGGGATTTGCAATCCCCAAACTGGTGATCCACTGGTCGAGCGCAAACTCACCGGCCGTATTCAAATGTGCACTTCTTACCGCAACCATATCCTCTCCAGACCTCCTTCCAGGAAGCTATATTCGGCTGAATAACACCATAGATTCGACGTGCCCGGTATGCGGAAACATATCAAGCAGGGTAATCCTTTCCGGGCGATAGCCGGCAGCCAGGAAAATCTGGCTGTCCCGGGCAAGTGTAGTCGGATTACAGGAAACATAGACCACGCTTTCCGGGGCAAGTTTAATAATGTGAGGTATCACCTCTGCCGCGCCAGCGCGGGCCGGATCCAGCAGCACCTTATTAAAACCTGCCGCTGCCCACGGCTGCCCCGTCACTTCTTCTTCCAGATTATGCTGATAAAATGCAATGTTATTCAGATTGTTCAGCGCCGCATTATACGTACCCTTTGCCACTAATGCTGCAACGCCTTCCACACCGGTGACATTTTCCACGCGTTTTCCTGAAGGAAGCGTAAAGTTTCCCATGCCGCAGAACAGATCCAGCAGGCGGTCCGTAGGCTGCAAATCGAGCCACGCCATCGCCCGGGCCACCATCTGCTTATTCAGCTCGCCATTGACCTGAATAAAGTCACGCGGGCTGAACGTCAACGTCAGGCCATCAAGCTGATAGAACGGCATCGCGCCGACAACCTGCTCCAGCGTTTCGCTGTCGGGCGCCAGAAACAGGGCGACCTGCTGGCTATGCGAAAACTGTTCCAGTTTCTGTCTGTCCGCCTCGCTGAGCGGATCAAGATGGCGCAGCACCAGCAGCGGGCCATTGTCCGCCAGTACCAGTTCGATATGGCCCAGCCGCCTGACGGCCTGCAGGCTGCTTAATACCTGGTGCAGCGGTTGCAGCAGTGCATCAAGTTCGGGCATCAAAACGGGGCAGTGCGTAATGGCCACCAGGTCACTGGAACCGGCCTGGCGAAAGCCCATTTGCAGCGTCTGGCTGCGTGCGTGATAGTTCAGGCCCAAACGAGCACGACGGCGGTAGCCGTAAGCGCTGCCGGCAATAATGTCTACCGCTACCGCTACCGGCTCGCCGGTTTGCTGGCTCAGCAGGCGTGAAAGCGCTTTAGCTTTGCTGCGCTGCTGCAGCTCGGGCGAAGCGTGCTGCTGCTGACAGCCACCGCAGCGGCCAAAGTAAGGACAAACTGGCACAACCCGTTCGGGGCTGGATGAAAGAAGGCGCTTTGTTTTGGCTCGCGCCCAGCTGCGCTTCTCCTCCACGATTTCCACTTCCGCCTGCTCACCGGGCAGCGCGCCGCTGACAAACAGCGTTTTCCCCTGATGATGAGCCACGCCCTGGCCGGAACCATCAAGGTCAGTAACCGTCACGGTCATGATCTGGCGGGTCGTCACGCGCCGTTTTGCAGAGTAGAATTGCGCCATTACTTTTGTCTCGACAGTGGTTAAACCCGCGTAGCCTACACCAGCGCCAGCATTAATTCGACTGGCGGCGGTACCACAGGATAATTATGGCCAAATACAGCCTGCGGGCACGAATGATGATCTTGATCCTGGCGCCCACGCTGATGATTGGGCTGGTGCTGAGCACTTTTTTTATCGTGCATCGCTACAATGAGCTGCAGCGCCAGCTGGTGGATGCCGGGGTCAACATTATTGAACCGCTGGCGGTTTCCAGCGAATACGGCATGACTTTCCACAGCAAGGAGCCCGTACGTCAGCTGGTCAGCCTACTGCACCGCCGTCATTCCGATATCGTGCGCGCCATTACCGTTTTTGACGCGCAAAATCAGCTGTTTGTTACCTCAAACTATCGTGCCAGCGTTGATAAGCTGCGCCTGCCGCAAGGCACGAAGTTCTCCACAACATTCAGCTATCAGCGGCTGGGGCAATCGGTTATTTTGCGCACGCCTGTCCTGTCGGAAAGCTATTACCCGGATGAATCGCCAACCGAAGATGCCAAGCCCAACGGCAATCCGCTGGGCTATATCGCCATAGAACTGGATCTCCAGTCAGTGCGGCTTCAGCAGTATAAAGAGGTGTTTGTCTCTACCTTGCTGCTGCTGTTCTGCCTTTGCCTGGCCATGCTGTTCGCCTATCGCCTGATGCGTGACGTCACCGGCCCCATCCGCGATATGGTCAACACCGTCGATCGCATTCGGCGCGGCCAGCTCGACAGCCGCGTGACGGGGCATATGCTGGGCGAACTGGATATGCTGAAAAACGGCATCAATTCGATGGCCATGTCGCTGACCGCCTATCACGAAGAGATGCAGCAAAATATCGATCAGGCAACGTCCGATCTGCGCGAAACCCTTGAACAGATGGAGATCCAGAACGTTGAGCTGGATCTGGCTAAAAAACGTGCCCAGGAGGCGGCACGAATTAAGTCAGAATTCCTGGCAAATATGTCCCACGAGTTGCGCACGCCGCTTAACGGCGTGATTGGTTTTACTCGCCAGACGCTGAAAACGCCGCTGAATCTTACGCAACGTGATTATCTGCATACCATCGAGCGTTCCGCCAACAACCTGCTGAGCATCATTAATGACGTGCTGGACTTTTCCAAGCTGGAAGCGGGCAAGCTGGTGCTGGAAACTATCCCCTTCCCGCTGCGCGCCACGCTGGATGAAGTGGTGGTGTTGCTGGCCCCGTCCGCCCACGAAAAAGGCCTGGAGCTGACGCTGAGCATTCAGCCTGACGTCCCCGATAACACCATTGGCGATCCGCTGCGGCTACAGCAAATCATCGTTAATCTGCTGGGCAACGCCATCAAGTTTACCGAGCACGGCAATATCGATATTTGCATTGAGAAACGCTCTCAGGGCAATAACCGTGTCGATCTGGAGGTGCAGATCCATGACACCGGCATCGGCATTGCTGAAAAGCAGCAGTCGCAGCTGTTTCAGGCCTTCCGCCAGGCGGATGCCAGTATCTCCCGGCGTCACGGTGGTACCGGTTTGGGCCTGGTGATCACGCAGAAGCTGGTTAACGAAATGGGCGGAGAGATCTCCTTTCACAGTCGCCTGAATCAAGGCTCCACCTTCTGGTTCCACGTCAATCTGGCGCTGAACCCGAATGCGGCTCAGGATCCGCGCGCCGTGCAGTGCCTGGCAGGCAAAACGCTGGCGTATATAGAGGCAAATCCGGCCGCTGCTCAGGCTACGCTGGCGCTGCTGGCCAGCACGCCGCTGGCCGTCAGCTATAGCGCGTCGCTGGACGGGTTGCCGCAGACGCATTACGACACGCTACTGATGGGTTTGCCGGTAAGCCGGGATCCTTCCCCCCCGCTGCCCACGCAGGCGCTGCACGCGTTGGAGCGCGCGGATAATGTGATTATGGCGCTGCCCTGTCAGATGCAGACCTGGGCGGAAGAGCTGAAAGATCGGGGTATCAGCGCCTGTTTGCTGAAACCCGTTTCCCTGTCGCGGCTGCTGCCCGTGCTGCTCGATCATCATACCCGCGAGGCAAACGTTTCGCCTGGCCGACACAAGCTCCCGCTGACGGTCATGGCCGTTGATGACAATCCGGCGAACCTGAAGCTGATTGGCGCTCTGCTGGATGAACAGGTGGAACGGGTGGTGCTGTGCGACAGCGCTATGATGGCGCTCAGGCAGGCAAAAATGCAGCCGCTGGACGTTATCCTGATGGATATTCAGATGCCGGACATCGACGGTATTCGTGCCAGCGAGCTAATCCGCGAGCTGCCTGCACACGCTTCCACGCCCATTGTTGCCGTCACGGCGCACGCGCTGGATGGGGAAAGAGCACAGCTGATCAACGCGGGCATGAACGATTATCTGGCCAAGCCTATTGATGAAGCCAGGCTGGAAAATCTGCTGTTACGTTACGTCCCTCACGAGACCCCCTCTCCCGCCGCACCTCGCGCGCTTGCGGCTTCGCTGGATTGGGAGCTGGCCCTGCGTCAGGCTGCCAACAAGCCGGATCTGGCACGCGATTTGCTGCAAATGCTGGTAGATTTTCTGCCTGAGGTGCAAAAAAAGGTGGAAAGTTATCGGGAGGAAGGCGATGTTAACGCGCTGCGCGATATCATCCATAAACTGCACGGCAGCGCCAGCTACAGCGGCGTTCCCCGCATGAAGCAGTTATGCCAGCAGCTGGAGCAGAGCCTGCGTGATGGCCTGGCGATTGCCGACATCGAGCCGGAGCTGTTTGAACTGCTGGACGAGATGCAAAACGTGGCCCGGCTCGCCCGGAAAAAGCTGACGCGGGCAACGGATTAGGATGCAGCCGGGCACGGAATGAATAAGACCCGCACCAAAGCAGTCGGCGATAGCAGTGGCAGTGGCGGGGCTGATGCTGTCTCCTCAGGCCTGCCTCTGCCGGTCAAACCGCCTGTTCAGGAGAGTTTCTGTCCTATCGCCAGCGAGGCTGCAATATTCCTCGCGGTCATGCGCACATTATCCGCCGCATTTTCCAGCGCCTCGTCAAGTGTACAGATGCTGTAGATAACGCTGAACACTGCATCCAGACCATGCTGATGCACGACTGCCACATCTTTGGTCAGGCTACCCGCAATGCCGATAACCGGTTTGTTATAGCGTTTGGCGATTTTCGCCACGCCGATCGGTACCTTGCCGTGAATGGTCTGGCTGTCGATGCGTCCTTCGCCGGTAATCACCAGCGTGGCGTCCTGCACCAGCTCGTCCAGCCCTAACGCCTCGGTCACGATTTCAATGCCGCGCCGCAATTCCGCGCCGCAGAAAGCGTGCAGCGCCACGCCCATTCCGCCAGCTGCGCCACCGCCCGGGATCGTCAGCACGTCGATGTCCAGATCGCGACGGATAATCTGCGCATAATGCGCCAGCGCGTTATCCAACTCTCTGACCAGCGCCGGCGTGGCCCCTTTTTGCGGGCCAAAGACGGCGGAGGCCCCTTCTTCCCCTAGCAGCGGATTGGTGACGTCGCAAGCGACCTCAAAACGGCAGCTTTTGATACGCGTATCAAATTCACTGATATCTATCGTCGCCAGGTCGTTAAGCCTGCCGCCGCCTGAGCCAATTTGTTGACCCTGACTATCCAACAGTCTTGCGCCCAGCGCCTGCACCATGCCCGCGCCGCCGTCATTGGTTGCGCTGCCGCCAATACCGATAATAATGTGCTGCACGCCTTTATCCAGCGCGCTACGGATCAGTTCGCCGGTGCCAAAGGACGTGGTAATTAACGGATCGCGACGGGCCGCAGGTACCAGCTCCAGCCCGCTGGCGGCCGCCATTTCAATGTAGGCGCAGCTGTCATCACCGGAAAGGCCGTAAAACGCATCGACTTCTTCGCCCAATGGGCCGGTGACGCGCAGACGTATGATTTTTCCGCCCGTCGCCGCCACCATTGCCTCTACCGTTCCCTCGCCGCCGTCGGCGACGGGCAGCTTCACATACCGGGCCTCAGGAAAAATTTCCCTGAAGCCCAGCTCGATTTGCGTAGCGACCTGCTGAGCCGACAGGCTTTCTTTATATGAATCCGGTGCGATTACTATTTTCATACGTTAATCCGTGCGCGGGGCGAGGAGTGCAGATTGCGGCCTGAATCCTCAGGCCGAACCACGGGACTATTTAATGTCGACTTTTGCCAGTTTTTCGTAATAGCAGGCCAGCGCGCTGTGATCGGCCGTACCCAGCCCGTCCGCTTTCAGCGCCTGCATCATTTCCATTACCGCCGCCGTTAACGGCAGCTGCGCCCCTACGTCATGGGAAGTATCCAACGCGTTGGCCAGATCTTTAATGTGCAGATCGATACGAAAACCCGGCTTAAAGTTGCGGTTCATTACCATCGGTGCTTTGGCGTCCAGCACCGTGCTGCCGGCCAGGCCGCCGCGTATTGCCTGGTAGACCAGTTCCGGATTGACGCCCGCTTTGGTCGCCAGCGTCAGCGCTTCCGACATGGCCGCAATATTCAGCGCAACAATGACCTGGTTAGCCAGTTTGGTCACGTTACCTGCGCCAATGTCGCCGGTATGTACCACGGAACCCGCCATGGCTTTCATAATATCGTAGCACTTGTCGAACAACTCTTTGTCGCCGCCAACCATAACGGACAGCGTGCCGTCGATGGCTTTAGGTTCGCCGCCGCTGACCGGCGCATCCAGCAGCGCGATGCCTTTTTTTGCCAGCTCATCATGCATTTCACGGCTCGCCAGCGGGGCAATAGAGCTCATATCGATAATGATAGTGCCCGCCTTCGCCCCTTCAATCACGCCGCCTTCACCCAGCAGGACCTCTTTCACGTGTGGGGAGTTGGGCAGCATGGTAATGATTACGTCGCTCTGCTCCGCTATGGCTTTTGCCGACTCGGCGGACGTCGCACCGTGCTTAACCAGTTCTGCCACGTTTTCTGCGTTACGATCGCGCACCACCAGCGAGTAACCAGCCTTAATTAAGTTTTTACTCATGGGCTTACCCATGATACCCAGACCTATAAATCCAATTTTCATCTTTGTCTCCTGAACAGTGGGTTATTTTTTAAAGCGATCGCACAGGGCCTGCGTGGCGCCACGGAAAACGCCTACATCACTGCCTACCGCGACAAAACCGGCGCCCCATTCCAGATAGCGTCGGGCATCGGCTTCCACCGGTGCCAGAATGCCGCTCGGCTTGCCGGCCGCTTTAGCGCGTTCAAAGATGTATTTGATGACCTTCAGCACTTCCGGATGAGCGGGCTGCCCCAGGTACCCCAGCGCGGCCGACAAATCGCCTGGCCCGACAAAAATACCGTCCACGCCTTCGACTGCCGCGATAGCGTCAATGTTATCCACGCCCTGCTGCGTCTCGATTTGTACCAGCACGGTGATATTGTCGTTGATGATGGAGTTGTACTGCGGCACGGTGCCGTACATGTTGCTGCGGTGTGAAACCGATACGCCGCGAATGCCCATTGGTGGGTAGCGAGTGGACGCCACCGCACGCACGGCTTCTTCCTCAGTCTCGACAAAAGGGATCAGGAAGTTGGAAAAACCAATATCAAGCAGGCGTTTGATAATGACCGGCTCGTTGGTCGGCGGCCGTACCACGGGTGCGCTGACGCTGCCCTTGAGCGCCATCAGCTGTGGAATAAAAGTGGTGATGTCGTTGGGGGCGTGTTCGCCATCCAGCACCAGCCAGTCAAAGCCTGCCAGCCCCAACACTTCCGTGGTCAGCGGGTTAGCCAGCGCACACCAGCTGCCGATTAGGGTTTCGCCCGCCAACAGGCGCTGACGAAAGCTGTTCGGCGTATTTACATAGCTCATCGGTTTCTCCAGAAAGAGGGTTAGCGCACCAGGCAAGGGCGTTTATTATCAAACGTCCAGTCCGGCACCAGGAACTGCATAGCCTGCGCATCGTCGCGCGCGCCCAGACCGTGTTTCAGATAAAGCTCGTGCGCTTGCATGACGCGATCCATATCCAACTCCACGCCCAGCCCCGGCCTGTCCGGTACCTGCACCATGCCACCCTTGATTTGTAAAGGCTGCTGCGTCAGGTGCTGATTGCCCTCCTGCCAGATCCAGTGGGTATCGATAGCCGTGATTTTGCCAGGCGCCGCCGCCGCGACATGGGTAAACATGGCCAGCGAAATGTCGAAATGGTTATTGGAATGCGAGCCCCAGGTCAGGCCGAAATCGTGACACATCTGCGCAACGCGTACGGAACCCTGCATGGTCCAGAAGTGAGGATCCGCCAGCGGGATATCGACGGACTGTAACGAGAGGGTGTGTCCCATCTGGCGCCAGTCGGTAGCGATCATATTGGTGGCCGTCGGCATTCCCGTCGCACGGCGGAATTCGGCCATCACTTCGCGGCCGGAGTACCCTTGTTCTGCACCACAGGGATCTTCTGCATAAGCCAGTACGTCCTTCAGCTGTTTGCCCAGTTCGATTGCCTCGTTCAGTGACCAGGCCCCATTGGGATCGAGCGTAATGCGCGCCTCGGGAAAACGCTTCGACAAGGCGGTAACCGCCTCAGCCTCTTCGCTACCGGCCAGCACGCCGCCCTTCAGTTTGAAATCGTTGAAGCCATATTTTTCATACGCGGCTTCCGCCAGGCGCACTACGGTATCCGGCGTCAGCGCCTCTTCATGGCGCAGGCGATACCAGTCGCAGCTGTCGTCCGGCTGGCTCTGATAAGGCAGCGAGGTTTTGCGACGATCGCCGACGTAAAAAAGGTAACCCAGCATTTCAACGCGGTCGCGCTGCTGCCCATCGCCCAGTAGCGAGGCGACGTTAACGCCAAGATGCTGCCCCAGCAGATCCAGCAACGCCGCTTCGATACCGGTTACCACGTGGATAGTGGTGCGAAGATCGAAAGTCTGATTGCCGCGCCCGCTGGCGTCTCGATCGGCAAAGGTGCTGCGCACGTGGTTCAACAGATTTTTATATTCGCCGTGATGCTGAACGCCGTCGATATTCCGTTGGCCGACCCGCACTTCTGGACG